>NZUB01000026.1 GCA_002696965.1 Flavobacteriales bacterium
TATACACAGTGAAATAAACAGTCAGCCTGTTTTAAGGGGTCTTAACCTAGAAATAAATGCTGGAGAAATTCATGCAATCATGGGACCAAATGGATCTGGCAAAAGCACTCTTGCTTCTGTAATCTCTGGCAACGAAAACCATGAGGTGACTGATGGTGACGTTTTATATTTCAACCAGTCTATTTTAGACTGTTCACCTGAAGAACGGGCAAGAATGGGTATTTTTATGTCATTCCAATATCCCGTAGAAATCCCAGGCGTATCTGTTAGTAACTTTGTCAAAACCTCTGTTAATGAGGTGAGAAAGTCCCTGAGCCTGCCCCCTATGAAAACCTCCGAGCTTCTAAAAAAAATGAAGGAAAACTTATCCTTATTAAATATGGGTTCTGAATTCTTATCAAGATCTATAAATGACGGGTTTTCTGGTGGAGAAAAAAAGCGCAATGAAATATTTCAAATGGCCATGCTTAATCCAAAACTTTCAATTCTTGACGAAACAGACTCTGGGCTGGACATTGATGCCCTTAAAATTGTTTCAAATGGTGTGAATAAATTAAAGTCTCCAAACAATTCGTTTATAATTATTACACACTACCAAAGGCTTCTAAACTATATTAAGCCCGACTATGTTCATGTGCTTCATGAGGGAAAAATAGTAAAGTCTGGTGACGCTGGTTTAGCTCTTGAGCTGGAAAAATCAGGTTATGATAAAATTATTAATTAAAACTTAATGGCACTACAACCAACAAATAAAACGTTAATTGAAAAATTAAAATCTATCAGCCCAAAAGGCACACAAAAAGATAAAGGAATGATGAAGGCTGAGAGAGAATTGAAAAAAAAACAAACCAGTTCAATAAAAAAATACCGGGAGCTTGTCTCAAATGGGAATAAAAACAATTACTGGAACAATCTTTGCTATGAGGCGTTTAGCGACCATAAGAGCTCGGAGCGGCCCTTTAAAGATAAATGTGGCCATTTATTTTCAAAAATAAGCGATGTGTCCATCAATATTGTTGATGGTGTCATGGAGCCTCTAAAAACAAGCCCGCCCCCCAATATTTGTATATCAAACATAAATCAGCTTAAAGAAGGGGTGTTTTTAAATTATTTAAATAAAACTGAAAGCAGCCATGATGCTTTTATAAATTTAAATAATGGTATGTGTAAAAATGGTTCTGTTTTTAGTGTAGAAAAAAGTGAAATCCCACAAATCATTCACATTAACCATATAATAAAAAAGCCCGGTATACAGCAAGCGCGACAGGTGTTCAATATTGAGCCCAACGCACAAGTTACTTTTATTGAAACCTTTCAAGGCAAAACAGAAAGGTTTGAAAACACCATATCCCAATGGGTTATAAAAGAAAATGCTTGTGTAGATAAATATAGTTTTGGTTCTAGAGCGGGTAGTCACAAAAAATCACAATCTGTCTTTACTGAATTCATAGAACAACACTCAAATAGCGCTTGCGATTTTTACTCTTTTTTCTACTCTAAGGGAAGCCTGGGTTTTGGCGGCAATGTTCGTAATAATATAAAACTGGAGCTAAGTGGTAAAAATATTTTATCTAACCTGTGGTCTGTTTCATTATTAAATAATGCTGCTGGTGTCGACAATAATATCTACTTAAAACACTTGATGCCACATTGTTCAAGTTCGCAAGTTTTTAAGGGCCTATTTGATGGGGAGTCTAAGGGAAAATTTGATAGCTGTGTCTATGTGGCACCAAATGCACAAAAATCAGATACTGTGCAAAAAAACAATAATATTTTAATTGATGATGGCTCTATAATAAACTCAAACCCTCAGTTAGAAATTTTTGCAGATGATGTAAAATGTGCACACGGCTCAACTATTGGTCAAATTGACAATAAAGCAATGTTTTATATGAAATCTCGTGGTATAAGTGAGTCTGTAGCCAAAAAGCTACTTCTTTCTGCCTTTGTTGGTGAGGTGGTTGAGGCTATTAAAAATGATCAAATTAAAAAAATTATAACTAAAGAAATAGATGCGCAATTTAAAACCTAAGATACGCTAATATGAACGCTAATGAGATTCGAGCCCATTTTCCTTATTTTGATTCCGGTCAAAACAAAGACTCTATTTATTTTGACAACGCAGCAACAACTCACAAGCCTCATGCGGTAATAAACAAGGTCGTTGACTACTACCAAAATGATAATAGCAATATCCACAGAAGTGTTAACAAATTAGCCTCTAAGGCGACACACAAATACGAACTTGTTAGAGAGAGAATAAAGGATTTTATTGGGGCTAAAAAAAAATCTGAGATTATTTTTACTGGTGGTACAACAGATTGTATCAACTTGATAGCTCAGTCATATGTAAGGCCTGTTGTTAAAGAAAATGATATTATTCTAATATCTCCTTTGGAACACCACTCAAATTTAGTCCCCTGGCAAAACCTGGCCAAACAAACAGGCGCTCAGCTAAAATTTATGCCAATAGATAATGAGCTGTTAATAGACACAGAGGGCTTAAAAACTTTCTTAAATAAAAAAGTGAAATTCATAGCTACACATCATATTTCAAATGTTACAGGCTGCGAACAAAACATTAAAAAAATCATACAATTAGCAAATGCTTTTAAAATTCCAGTATTGGTTGATGGCGCACAATCGGTTGCGCATTCCCCTGTAAATGTATCTGAACTTGATTGTGCATTCTATTGCTTTTCTGGTCATAAGATTTTTGGACCAACAGGAACAGGAGTGTTATTTGGCAAGGAGGAGTTTCTAGAAAATTGTATACCTTCAAAATTAGGTGGGGGTATGGTTGCTGAGGTAGAAAGTTGGCAAAGTAGCTGGTCTGAGCTTCCCCACAAGTTGGAGGCTGGGACACCTAACATTGCGGGAATAATCGGCTTAGGGGAGGCTATTGGTTTTGTGCAAAAAATTGGTTTTTCAAATATTTTAAAACACGAAAACAAGCTAACAAGAAAATTTGAAAAGCTTATAACCAATATAAGTGGAGTTGAAATTTATGGAAAACAAAAAAAAACAGCTCCTATTTTTACATTTAATATTGATGGGTTGCATCACTACGACATTGCCTCTATATTGGGGGAACACAACATATATACAAGATCTGGGCACCTTTGCGCCCAAACCCTGATGAGCCATTGTGGTATTTCGGGTGCAGTTAGAGCCTCAATGTCTATTTATAATTCTGAAGCAGAAATAGAACAATTTATGTTAATTTTAAAAAAAACAATTTCTTTTTTAAGAAAATAATATGCAAATAAATGAAGATAAAATAGTGGATGATTTCGCTTTATTTAATACTTGGGAAGAAAAGTATGAATACCTAATAGAGCTGGGGGGCGATATTGCTTTAATTCGACCCGAAAAAAAAACTCCTGAGCACCTAATTCATGGTTGTCAATCTCGGGTTTGGCTTGATTGTGAAAAAAGAGGGGGGCGACTATATTTTTATGGTGATAGTGATGCTTTAATTTCCCGAGGGCTAGTTGCATTAATTATTAAGTTGTTTTCTGGCAGTAAGCCTTTGGAAATTGTAAAATATAATAATGGAGTTTTTGAAAAAATAAAACTAAATCAACATCTTTCTATGACTCGTTCAAATGGACTGATTATGATGATTAAGCAAATCAAAAAATATGCACAAAAAAACCTTTTGGATCATGAATAAAAAAACGCAAAAAATTGGTGAACAAGTTATTGAGGTCTTATGTGGAATTCACGACCCAGAAATACCTGTAAATATATATGAGTTGGGGTTAATTTATGATATTCAAATAAGCGAAGATAGTGATGTGAAAATTTTGATGACATTCACTGCAGCTAATTGCCCTGTAGCTGAGTCGCTGCCTGTTGAAATTAAAGAAAAGGTCGAGGCTTTAGATTCTGTAAATAGTGCGATTATCGATATAACTTGGGACCCCCCCTGGAGCAAAAGTATGATGTCAGAAGAAGCAAAATTAGAATTAGGATTTTTATGAAAAAAAATACTGAAATTGTAAATAAGGTTGACGCTGCGGGATTGATCACCGTTGATATGGCGGATTTACTTGTGTTGGGTCCAAGAAAAAAAATTGATCTAGCTGACTGGTTAGAAGAGGGCCTAATAATCCGAGAGGCATCATTTAAAAAACAGCTTGAAGATTATAATTGGCAAGCATACTTGAATTGTTATGTCGCAATTGGTTGTTCAAAAGACGTTATTATTCCACCCTGGTCCTATCCACTAATTCAAATGAAATTGCGTAATATTGCAATGCAAGTTTTTTTCACCGATTTAGAAACAATGGAGATTGTGTTATTTCAAAAAAAACTAAATACTTTGAGTTTTAAAAAATATATTAATAAGCGGGTTTTTCTAAAGGTGTGTAATAATGAAAATGTGCCTTTAGGTTGTTTATCTTTATGTATAGATGCTTTTGCGCCACACGTAAAAAGCTTGTTTTATGGTGAACCCTGTTCTAGTATTCCATTAATTAAAAATTAAATATTATGAGAAATTTATTATTCGTTTTACTGTCTATTTGTTTTATTTTTCCCCAAAAATCATACTCTGATGAGGGCATGTGGTTGCCCATGTTAATTGATCGACTCAACATCGATGATATGCAAAGGGGAGGACTTAAGCTTTCAGCAGAAGAAATTTATAGTGTCAACAGCGCATCACTAAAGGATGCAATTGTTAGTTTTAATGGTTATTGCACTGGTGAAATTATTTCCCGCAATGGTCTTCTTTTAACTAATCATCACTGTGGCTATGACGCAATTCAAAATCACAGCTCTGTAGAAAATGACTATCTAGGAAATGGTTTTTGGGCCAAATCGTACGAAGAAGAGCTTCCAAATGAGGGGTTGTTTGTAGACTTTTTAATTAGAATGGAAGATGTCTCCTCTGAAGTTCTAGATAGTATTGATTTTGACACACCAGAGTCCAACAGAAAGAGCCTGGTGAAGGCGCGAATTAAAGCAATTAAAGAGAGAGAAACCAAAGACAGCAACTACTGGGCAGAGGTAAAGCCTTTTTATGGCGGCAGCGAATACTATTTGTTTATTTATGAAAGGTATAATGATGTGCGTTTAGTTGGAACCCCCCCTGAGTCTATAGGTAAATTTGGTGGAGACACAGACAACTGGATGTGGCCCAGACACACTGGGGATTTTGCATTATTTAGAGTATATACTGACCCCGACGGAAATGCAGCTGAATACAGTGAAAACAATATTCCCATGAAGCCCAAACATCACCTTCCCATTTCTTTAGATGGGGTTCAAGAAAATGATTTTGCTATGATTTTAGGATACCCTGGGGGAACTGACCGTTACCTCTCCTCTTTTGGTGTAAAACTTGCTGTCGAATTATACAACCCGTCTGTGGTTGATGTGCGAGAAGCTAAACTAAACATATTAAATGATTACATGCGGGCAGACAGAAACATTAATATTATGTACGCAAGCAAAAAAGCTCGAATATCTAATTATTGGAAGTATTATATTGGTCAAACCAAAGGTCTTAAAAGGCTAAGGGTTTACGATAAAAAAAGTCAGTTAGAAAGCGCTTTCTCCCAATTTGTGGCGTCTTCGGAAGATAATAAAAAAATCTACGGAAATGTGTTATCCGAAATGAAAAGGGCATACGATGAAATTGAAAAAATGACACTTTCTAGGATCTACTTAAATGAGGCTGCATGGGGGGGGCCTAGCTTTGTAAGGCTTGCAAGAAGATCTGAGAGGTTACTAAAAGCTTTAGAGTCGGGGAATGACAGCTTAATTATTTCGGCAAAAAAAACCTTTCAGGATGAAGTTACTAGTAGCTTTAAAGAATATAAAAAGGAAATTGATAAGGATATATTTGTTAAAATGATGGAGATGTACTTTAATAATGTTCCAAAAGGCCAATTGCCGCAAATTATAATAGACATGGAGGCTAAATACAAGGGGGATTTTCAAAGGTGGGGCGATGTACTATATGAACGATCGATTTTTGTGGATCAGAAGAAATTAACAGAGTTTTTACAAACACCTTCGGCAAAAAGGATTAAAAAAGATCCTGGTTATATAATTCAAAAATCGATTTTAGACAATTACTTTAATAGCATTCTACCCGCTATTAGCGAGCCAAGAGAGTCTTTAGCAACTTCTAATCGATTATTTATCGACGGACTACGCAGGATGTATCCTAAGAGGGTTTTTTACCCTGACGCTAATTTCACTATGAGGCTTACCTATGGTTCGGTAGGAGAATACTCTCCAGGTAATGCTATGATGTATGATTTTTCAACCACGCTAGATGGTGTTATGGAAAAACTAGACAATGATGACCCCGAGTTTGTGGTTCCGCAAAAACTTGTGGAATTATATAATAATAAAGACTACGGCGCATATGCCAATGATGATGGAGAAATAAATGTCTGCTTTATTTCAAATAATGATATTACCGGGGGAAACTCTGGTTCTCCAGTTATAAATGGAAGAGGTGAATTAATTGGTTGTGCTTTTGATGGAAATTGGGAGGCGATGAGTGGAGATATTGCTTTTGAGCACGAACTACAAAGAACTATTTCCGTAGACGTTCGCTATATATTGTTTATAATTGACCGATTTGCAAATGCAGGGCATATAATTGACGAGCTAACATTAGTGAAAACTAGTGATGAAAAAAAACGCGAACTTGAAATTGAGGAAACTAAACAGTTTATCAACGATATTAGGGGACTAATTGAAGAGTTTCCCAAAATAATTGATGGCATAGATGTCGGGGAAAAAAATGATGAGAAGATGAGTTTTTCAGATGCTTTTTTAAAAGCGCGCAAAAAAAATAGTAAAACTTTTGTGTGGAAAGGTAAAACTTATACTACAGATATTCGACCTGTAGCAAATTAATTATCTGATGTGCAAAATAGCACTACTAACTGAAAAAAGATATCTATACCACACACACCAAAACTGGTATGTGCGGAACATCTTAAAAGAAGATAGGTTAATTTCTGATTCTCTTGATGCTTTTAACATTGAGGCTAAAAGGGTGGCTTGGGACGAGCCTAATGTCTTAAATGATTTTAATTTTGCACTATTTCGTACAACTTGGAATTATTTTGACAAACTAGATAAGTTTTATTTTTTTTTAAAAACATGGAAACATAAAGTTGTTTTTATTAATTCCTATGAACAGGTTGTTTGGAATTTAAATAAGCAATACTTAATAGAGCTCAGTTCAAGGGGTATAAATATACCTGACACCTTATTAATTAAAATGGGGGAAAATGTTTGTTTGAATACGGTTTGTGAAGAAAAAAAATGGTCAGAAATTGTTATCAAGCCCTGTATTTCTGCAGCAGCGTGGGAAACGTATAGATTAAAGCGCCCGTTTTCAACTGAGCAGTTGAAGTTGTTTAAAAAATTAACAACACAACAAGACATGTTAATACAGTCTTTTCAAAAAAAAATTCTTTCTTTGGGTGAAGTTTCATTAATGATGATAGATGGAAAATACTCTCATAGTGTGATTAAAAAAGCAAAAAAAGGAGACTTTAGGGTGCAAGATGATTATGGAGGTAAGGTGATGGACTACAGCGCAAATCCTTTGGAAATAAATTTTGCTAAAAAAGTTATTGATGTTCTTCGTTTTAAACCAATATATGCCCGCGTTGATTTAATTGTAGACAATGGTGGCAAACTGGCTCTTTCCGAGTTAGAATTAATTGAGCCGGAAATGTGGTTTAGAAAAAATTCGCTTTCAGCTAATTTATTAGCTCGGGCGATTAAAAATAAATACTTTAATAAATATTAATATGCACGAGCATTATTGCCATCAATATAATAAACAAATGACTTGTTGGCTATCATGTTGCCACCAGCGGTTGGATAGTCACCTGTAAAATACCAATCTCCCTTGTGATTTGGGCACGCTTGATGTAGGTCTTCAACCTTTTGAAACACAATATCAAAATCTGTAGCAATATTATCCGTTTTTAAAAGAACTGCGACTTCTTTAGAAATTTCCTCGTCTGTAAAAGGCTTATACAGGTCTTTTAAGTGATTGGTTTGGTCTTCTTTGTTTTTTAATAGAGCCTGTCTACATTTTTGATAGGTGTTTTGTATAACCTCCTCCCCAGAGGGATGTTTTTTTAGCAATGATATTGCCGCTCTAAATGCGATAAAATCTCCCAATTTAGCCATATCTATACCATAACAGTCTGGATACCTGATTTGTGGTGCAGAAGAAACAACAATAATTTTTCTAAAACTAAGTCTATCTAAAATTCTAAGGATGCTTCTCTTAAGTGTGGTACCCCTTACAATACTGTCATCTAAAATAACAAGTGTGTCGTTGTTGCTAGCAACACCATAGGTTACATCATACACGTGTCCAACTAGCCCATCGCGATCATTGTCTGCTGTAATAAACGTCCTTAATTTTGCATCTTTTACGGCCATTTTTTCTACCCTTATCTTTTGGTGGATTACTTTTTTAAGTTCATCTAACTGTTGATTGTCTAATAGGTCTTTCTTGTGGGTGTTTAGTTCGTCTTCTAAAGAAGACAACAAGCCGTAAAAGGCCGTTTCGGCTGTGTTTGGTATATAAGAAAAAATTGTGTTTTTTAAATCATTATTAATCTTTTTTAGGATGGGCTTTTTTAAAAGAGCACCCAACATTTTTCGTTCTTTATTTATTTCAAAATCATTTCCTCTAGAAAAATATATCCTTTCAAAAGAGCACGCAAATCTTTTTCGTGGTGGAAGAATTTCTTCGAAATCGATTTTACCACTTTTTTTAATTATTATAGCTCTGCCCCTGGGAAGCTCCTGTATGTTTGCTGCATCTATATTAAACGCCGTTTGAATAACTGGACGCTCAGAAGTAACCACTGCAATTTCATCATTAACATAATAATACGCCGGGCGTATGCCATTTGGATCTCTTAATGCAAATGCGTCTCCATGCCCAAGTAGCCCACACAATACATATCCACCGTCCCACTTTTTAGATGAGTTGATTAATATATTAGACAAATTTATATTTTCTTCTATTAATTTAGCAATTTCAATATTTGTGTTGGACTCCTTTTTATATTTGTGGTATAGTCTAGCGTTTTCTTCGTCTGTAAAATGCCCTATTTTCTCTAAGATGGTAACCGTGTCCGACTTCTCTTTGGGGTGCTGGCCCAGCTCTATTAATTGATTTAAAAGTTCATCTACATTTGTCATGTTAAAATTGCCTGCTAAAACCAAATTTCTAGACTTCCAGTTGTTTTGTCGTAAAAAGGGGTGGCAATTTGTTATGCTATTCCCTCCATATGTGCCGTATCTCAGGTGGCCCAAAAAAAGTTCACCAGCAAAAGAACAATTTTTTTTTAACCAGGCTGGGTCTTGAAACTTTTGGGGATACCTTTTTTTAATTGTATTAAGGTTTTGGTTTATTTTTGAAAAAACATCTTGAATAGAGTTTTGTTCTGCAGAACGACGCCTGCTAATATATGGTTGTCCGGGTTTTATGTTTAATTTAATATTAACTAAACCAGCCCCGTCCTGCCCTCTGTTAACCTGTTTTTGCATTAATAGGTACATTTTGTTTAGTCCATATAGTGCTGTGCCGTATTTTTTTTGATAATATGAAAGGGGCTTCAAAAGCCTTAAGAGTGCTATTCCACACTCATGTTTAATTGAATCACTCATTATTCTGTATTACAAATGTATAATTTTTTAATCAAAGCATTTTTTTCATTCCCAGCCAATCTAAAACGTTTTTACACCATATGTCTTTTTTTTCCTGTTTTGTTATAAGGCCCTCACTATTCGCTTGGTCTAAAATTCTTCCTGGATAAGAATTGCCAACACCCTCTATTTCGCCTAAAGGATAGGGGTCATCTAGGCCCATTATGATTTGCTTGACTCCAACACGTTTTTTAAGTAGGTTTAGGGTGTGGGGGTCGTGCACCAATGTGTCAAAGTAAATATTTTTGTGACCTAGTGTTTTTCTGGGGTCTTGAAGGTTTTTAAAAAGGTCGGGACGACCATCAAAACCATGAACCCTTCTACCATAATTAGCCATGCCAAGCATTCCTCCATGAGCAAAGCTAGTTCTTAATTTTGGATATTTGTGTGGCAGATCTCTCAATGTATAAACGTGGAGTGTGTCTGCACATTGCGCCATCATCCAAACCAAATGAAATCTCCAATATTGATTTTTTAAAGCAATCATTTTTTCACCATCATATGGGTGAATTTGGATGGCTAGCCCATAATTATTAGCTAATTCAAATATGGGGTCTACATCTGCTTCTGCAGTAGATCGCCATTCGCCATTCGCCATTAAAAAATGCGTGGGCAAACAAAGTATTTTTAGTCCAAGTTCATTTACGCATCTGTCAATCTCTTTAATAGCCTGATCTATGTATAGTGGTTGTACTACAAATCCACAGGTAAACTTTTTTGGGTGAGCGTGTTGAACAGACGCGTTGAAATCGTTTTGAAAACGAATACCGTCAAAACAATCTTTTTTTTTCCAACCATTACAATATAGTTGTGATAAACACAGCATAACACCATGGTCAATATTGTTTTGGTGCATCCATTTTATTTTTTCCTGGACAAAAAAACCTGGACCGCTTATTGGCCTTGACCAATTGCCTTGACGCATGAACCCCTTGTCTTCATCAATCCAAAAAAGCTTCTTTTTTTTCATAAATATTGGAATCTGTTGAGGTTCGGGAAGTACATGTCCGTGTCCATTTATTCGCATGGTTAATTTTTAAATATTGTTGTGAATTTTAATTATAGATTAGTGTGTGATATGATTTTTTCATATTAAAATATCGAATTTAAATATATCTTTTATCTGCCTCCATGATTTCTCCTGTTTTAGGACATGTTCTTAGTTTTTCGTCAGAATAAAATCTTTTAAAAACGGGCAAAAAGTCTTTTTCAATATTTGTTAAATGAAAGTACTCTTCATACAAAAGCTCATTGGCGGTTTCTGAAAACCACATAAGTCCGTCTTTGTCTTGGGGTTGTCGTTTTCTCTCAATAACAAGTCCTATTGATCCCTTTGGCCTAATTGGCGAGTGGGGAATTTTTGCTGGCAACAAAAACATTTCACCTTCCTTGATATTAACTTCAACCATTTTTTTATTTTGTTGTGTTTTTACGGTAATGTCTCCCTCTATTTGATAAAAAAGCTCTTCTGTTTCATTGTAATGATAGTCTTTTCTTGCATTTGGCCCAGCAACAATCATAACAATAAAGTCTCCCGCATCAACATAAAGGTTTTTGTTGCCAACCGGGGGTTTTAAAAGGTGTCTGTTTTTTGATATCCAGTTAGTAAGATTAAATGGTGGGGGTATGTTTTTCATAAAAGTATTATTTAGTTTAGTCTTAATGTTTCATTTATAACATAATGGTAAATTAGTTATATTTGAGATAATATGGAAATAAATCTAATAAATAAAACTGCTTGGGTGTTTGGTGCCTCGCGTGGGATTGGAAGGGCTGTTTCGTTGGGTCTTGCTCAAGCGGGTGCTAATATTTTGCTTCTGGCACGTAGCCCGCGACTTTTAGAACAAACTAAAAACTCGCTTTGTACCAAAAAAAATCAACAACATGATATTCTTTGTGTTGATATGTCAAAACCTGAATCGCTTCTAAATTCTATTAAAAACTATCATAACAAAAGTTGTGTTGATATTATAATTAATAATTCTGGGGGACCACCTAGTGGGGCTGCACACACAGCGGGTCTTGAAGACTATAAAGAAGCTTTTTCGCAACACGTTTTGTCAGCACAAATTATTGCACAAGTCGCTGTTCCAGAAATGAAAAAAAGAGGGTTTGGTAGGATTGTTAATATTATTTCCACTTCTGTTAAGCAACCTATTAGTGGGTTGGGGGTCTCTAATACAATTAGGGGGGCAATGGGAAACTGGAGTAAAACAATGTCGTCAGAACTTGGGCCATTTGGTATTACGGTTAACAATATTCTTCCTGGGGCAACCGAAACCGAAAGACTTGCTTCTTTAATAAAAAGCAATGCGAATAAAAGAAGTGTTTCTGTTGAAGCGGTAACACAGGCCATGAAAAAAGACATTCCTGCTGGGCGTTTTGCTAAACCATTTGAAATTGCCAGCGCTGTCACTTTTTTGTGTTCTGAACAAGCACAATACATTAATGGTGTCAATCTTCCTGTTGATGGGGGGCGAACAAAATCTTTATAAATCTCTTTATATGAGAAATCAAATATGGAAAAAATAGCAAATTATATTAATGGTAAACTTGTTAACCCTAACAGTGGTCAATACATTGATAATTTTAGTCCCGTTAATGGTCGTGTATATTCTTTAACACCAAATAGTGGTAAAAGAGATGTTGTTGCTGCTTTTAAAGCGGCCAAAAAAGCTTTTAGTTTGTGGGGACAATCTACAAAACAATACCGTCATGATTGGATGATTAAGCTAGCAGATGCTATTGATGATTGTGAAAAAGAATTGGCAAAAGCGGAAAGTTTTGATAATGGAAAGCCCCTTTGGTTGGCTAAAACTGTAGACATTCCCCGGTGCTCAGCTAATCTTCGATTTTTTGCAACAGCAATACTACACTTTGACTCTAAAACACACGACATGGATGGTTCTGCATTAAACTACACTCTGCGACCACCAATAGGTGTAGCTGGTTGTATTTCCCCTTGGAACCTACCACTATATCTACTAACCTGGAAAATTGCTCCAGCAATAGCTGCTGGAAACACGGTTGTAGCAAAACCTTCAGAAATTACTCCTTATACCGCATTTTTGTTTAGTAAAATTTGTCAAAAAATTAATTTTCCAAAGGGTGTAATAAATATTGTGCATGGCCATGGAGATACCGCTGGCCATGAAATTGTAAAGGAGGCTGATGTTGTTTCTTTTACTGGAGGAACTGAAACTGGTAAAATAATTGCTTCTACTGTAGCTAAAAGTTTTAAAAAATGTTCTCTTGAGCTTGGTGGCAAAAACCCAACAGTCGTGTTTGCTGATTGTGATTTTGATATGTCTGTAAAGACCGCTGTTAAGGCTTCGTTTTTAAATCAGGGTCAAATTTGTTTGTGTGGATCAAGAATATTTGTTGAAAAAAGTATTTACAAGCCTTTTGTAAAAGAATTTTTAAAAAAAACAAAAAAATTAACCGTGGGTGACCCCTCCAAAAAAAACACCGACCTGGGTGCGGTTGTCTCAAAACAACACTTACAACAAATTCTTTCAAAAATAAAAGATGCCAAAGATAATGGTGGAAAGATAATTATTGGGGGAAAAGCCTTGTCTTTAGGGGGTAGGATTTCTAGTGGCTACTATATGGCCCCAACCATAATAGAAAACACACAATATACAGACCCTATTAATCAAGAGGAGGTTTTTGGTCCTGTGGTAACAATAATGCCCTTTAATTCTGAGTTAGAGGTTGTCAAAATGTGTAACCACACTAATTATGGTTTGGCGGCATCCATATTCACAAACAACCTGTCTAGGGCGCACCGTGTTGCAGCAAAAATTCATTTTGGTCTTGTTTGGATTAACACTTGGTTATTGCGGGATTTAAGAATTCCATTTGGTGGAATGCGTCAATCGGGACTAGGGCGTGAGGGCGGTTATCATTCTTTAAACTTTTTCACAGAAACCAAAAATGTCTGTCTTAAGATTGAAAACAACAATAATATATAATATATTTATCTTGATAATCTACACAAA
>NZUB01000027.1 GCA_002696965.1 Flavobacteriales bacterium
AACTATTAAACCATCTACATTTTCATAATTTCCTGTAATAATGATTACAAATGCCGTCATTGTGCAGATAACAACAGTATCTATAAACGGCTCTAACAAAGCCACCATTCCCTCAGAAACAGGTTCTTTTGTCTTAGCTGCAGAATGAGCTATCGAAGCAGAACCCACTCCCGCTTCATTAGAAAAAGCAGCTCTTTTAAAACCAGTAATTAAAACTCCAATTACGCCTCCTAAACCAGCTTCTGGTGTAAACGCACCACTGATAATTTCTGAAATAACAAAACCAATATCTGAAAAATGCATTAAAATAATGACCAATGATGCCCCTACATACATAACTGCCATAAATGGAACAATTTTTTCGGTAACCTTTGCAATACTTTTAATACCTCCTATAATTACAAATCCTACTAAAAAAGCGAATAATAATCCGAAAACTGGCCCAAAATTAGATAAGGTGGGAAAGATACCTTTAATAGCTGAAAATGCCTGATTTGCCTGAAACATGTTACCACCTCCTATAGAACCCCCAACACATAATACTGCAAATAATATCGCTAAAAATTTACCTAGATTTTTTAAATTTCTTTTAGCTAGACCGTCTCTTAAATAATACATAGGACCTCCATAAACAACACCTTCAGAGTTGATTTGTCTGTATTTAACACCTAAAGTACATTCAACAAATTTTGAGGACATACCTAAAAGACCTGCCACAATCATCCAGAAAGTAGCCCCTGCTCCCCCTAGGCTAATCGCTATAGCTACACCAGCAATATTCCCCAATCCAACTGTTCCTGACAAAGCTGTTGTTAATGCTTGAAAGTGAGAAACCTCACCTTTGTTATCTGGGTCATCGTAATCTCCTTTGACTAAAGAAATCGCATGCTTAAAACCTTTGAAATTGATAAACTGCATTTTCAAAGTAAAGAAAACAGCACCAAACACTAGCCACACAACAATAAAAGGAATATTTTTTTCTGAACCAAATATCTTAGCAAGATCAAAAAAAATTACACTACCTATAGCTTGTACAATTGGTTCAAACGAATTATTTAATTTATTAGAAAACACATTTACTTTATTAGAAAACCCATGTGAAAATTCAAATATTTTATCGCCCTCAATTAAAACTAAATTATTATTAGATATCTTATATATTTGAAAAAACCTAATAGTATCTTTTGGTATTGAATAATGCAATTGTAAAACATAATCGGAATTAATACTTTCTTGAACCAACCAATCACCAGCAGCATCTATATCACCCACTTGATAACTAAACGAACCATCCTTTTGAAATACAATAAAATCTGAAGGAGCAATCGTTACATCCACACCCTTAACAGATTTATATGAAAATTCTTTAGTAATTAACTCAACAACATCAATCATGTTGTTTTGAGCTAATAGATTACTAAAAATAAACGTAAAAGGAATAATAAATTTTAAAATATATTTCATAACAACTATTTTAGTGAATTTAGCAAGCTTGTTGGCTTAAAATTCAATTCATTGACTGCTTTATCAATCCGTAAGCTTGAATCTTTAGGCCTTGTAGCTGCTTGATTTAATGTTTTAGAATTAGTTTTATTAATTAAATTCATATTATAACCATAATACTTTGCAATATTACAAACAATCTGATAAATAGAAAGACGCTCACCACTTGAAATGTGATAGACTCCATATTTTTTCATATTCAGCACTTTCAATATTGCCTGAACCAAGTCAGTTAAAAAAGTGGGAGTTCGATACTGATCATCCACGATCTTTAATTTTATTTTTTTTTCTAGACTAGACTTTACCCAGTTTAAAAAATTCATATTTGCACAATCATTACTATAAACTAATGAGGTTCTAATAATGGTAAAATTAGATAACGTATTTAACAATATCTTTTCTGATTCTAATTTAGAAAAACCATAATAATTCACTGGGTCACAAAGGTCATTTTCCACATAACTTCCCTCAATACCACTAAAAACAAAATCTGTAGACAGCTGTATGAAATGAATATTATAATTTTGTATTTGGGGAATGTAATTCAAAAGACTATGTGTATTAATATTCAAGCAGTGTTCTTTGTTATTTTCACAGGCATCCACATTAGTTAACGCAGCCGCATTAATAATAATATCGGGTTTATATTTATCTATTATCCTATTACAACTATTTAAAGATGTAACATCCATCTCTTCATAAAACCCACCGAATTCTTCAAAGCGATCCGAACCTAAGCCCGTTGAAATGACAACAAAATTATGTTGTAATAAACATGCTCTCAATGATCTACCTAACAAACCATTTGAACCTGTAATTAAAACTTTCTTACCCACCAATTAAATTATTTTTTTCTCTCTTAAAATCACTTCCATTTCTGCCTGAGTAGCTAAACAAACTTCTCGAGAGTATTTATAAAATTCTTTGCCACTATTTGCATATAATATAGATCTAGACATATTAATTAATAAACCACAAGAATCATTCATGGCATTATCACAAACCTGTTTTAAATCACCACCTTGTGCACCAACTCCAGGTACTAAAAAAAAATGATCAGGTGCCTTTTTACGAATAAGTGATAATTCTAATGGACGAGTAGCACCAACAACAAACATAATATTATTATAGTCAGACCAATTCATTGAATTTTGGACTACATCAAGATACAAGGGGTTTCCAGAATCTGTGATAATATTTTGAATATCACAAGCACCTGGATTAGACGTTGCAATTAATAAAATAGCCCACTTATTTTTCCTTAAAAATGGTTGAACAGCATCCACACCCATATATGGTGAAACAGTTACAGCATCACAACCCAAATAATCATAAAAAGTATCTGCATACATTTTAGCAGAATTAAATATATCTGATCTTTTTGCATCAGCAATAATAAAGTGATCATCAGATATGTAATCGATTGTTTTTTTTAAGCTTTTAATTCCAGAAGGGCCAAGTTTTTCATAAAAAGCTAAATTAGGCTTATAAGCAACACATAAATCCCTAGTTGCATCAATAATATATTTATTAAACATAAAAACTGGATCGTCTTCTTGTAATAAATGCTCCGGAATCGACTCTAAAACAGGATCTAAGCCGACACATAAAAAGGATTTTTTATGACGAATAGTACTAATAATGTTATTTAAATTCATTTAACCAGCTTTTAATCGTTCAGTATTTTCTGCAATTTTTAACTCTTCAATTAATTTATTAATGTCACCATTTACCACATCTGTGAGTGAATAAAGGGTCAAGCCGATACGATGGTCTGTTACACGACCCTGAGGATAATTATACGTTCGTATTTTATCAGAACGATCTCCGGTCTTAACCATTGTTTTTCTTTGCCCCGCAATCTCTTCAGTTCGTTTTTTCAATTCTATCTCATAAATTCGAGATCTCAAGACCTTAAGCGCTTTAGCATAATTTTTTATTTGAGATTTTTGATCTTGACATTGGGCTACTACTCCTGTGGGAATATGAGTTAAACGTACAGCTGAATATGTGGTGTTTACTGATTGACCGCCTGGCCCAGAAGAACAATATGTTTCCTTTTTAATATCATTCTCTTTTAATTCAATATCAAAATCCTCTACTTCAGGAAGAACAACAACTGATGCTGCCGAAGTATGTACCCTTCCCTGTGTTTCTGTTTGAGGAACCCTTTGCACCCTGTGCACTCCAGACTCATACTTTAATATACCATAAACATCTGCTCCACTAACACTAAAAACAATTTCTTTAAACCCACCTGAAACACCCTCACTTACATCCATCAACTCTTGCTTCCACTTTTTAGAATCAATAAACTTAGTATACATCCGAAACAAATCACCCGCAAATATGCTAGCCTCATCTCCACCAGTACCTGCTCTAATTTCAACTACAGCATTTTTAGAATCATCCGGATCTTTCGGAATTAATAATAATTTAACATCTTCCTCCAAAGAATTTTTTAAATCTAAAGATTCTTCTAGATCTAGTTTTGCTAAATCTTTTAATTCAACATCATCTTCATTTTTTAAAATATCTTTTGCTTCATCTATATTATTAACAACTTTAATATACTGATTAATCTTACTTACAATAGGTTCTAGGTCTTTATATTCCTTATTAAGTTTGATGTACTTCTGCATATCAGAAATAATTTCTGGTTGTACAATTAAGTCAGAAACTTCTTTAAATCTATCTTTTATTGCATTTAATTTATCTATCATAACTTAATAAGACAAAGTCCCCCCAGGAGATTCAATAGTTAATTTTTTATTAGCAGCATGTTCTACGTATCCAATAGCTTTTGCTTCTAAATTAAAGGATTTAGCAATTTGAATAATATCTTTTACAGAACTTTTATCCACATATAACTCCATTCTATGTCCCATATTAAAAACTTTATACATTTCCTGCCACGAAGCACCTGATTCTTTTTTAATAAGATCAAATAAAGGAGGTGGAGTAAACATATTGTTCTTATGTACATGTAGATTATTAATAAAATGTAAAATTTTTGTTTGACCACCACCAGTACAATGAATCATACCGTAAATATTTTTTTTACAAAAACTAAATATTTCTTTCACAACAGGAGCATAAGTTCTTGTTGGAGATAAAACTAGTTTTCCCAACGTTATGTCATTCAATTTATCAAATAATGACTTAGTGCCACTATAAACAAATTTCTCATCTATTGCAGAATCAAAACTTTCTGGAAAATCTAATGCTAACTTATTATGAAAAAGGTCATGTCTAGCAGATGTTAACCCATTGCTCCCAATACCAGAGTTATATTCTGACTCATAACTTGTTTGTCCTGAAGATGATAAACCAACAATTACATTGCCGGATTGAATATTTGAATTATCAATAATATCATTTTTATGAATTCTTGTAACAATAGTATTATCTAAAATTAACGTTCTTACAAGATCTCCAACATCAGCAGTTTCACCTCCAGCTGAAGTAATGTTAATACCCCAATTTTGATACATTTGCAATAATTCATCAGTAGAATTAATAATACTAGATATTACATCCCCCGTAATTAAATGCTTATTTCTACCAATTGTAGATGAAAAAATAAAATTATCTACAGCTCCAACACACAATAAATCATCAATGTTCATGACTAATGAATCCTGTGCAATACCTCTCCAAACTGAAAGATCTTGTGTTTTTTTCCAATAAATATAGGCCAAGGAAGATTTTGTGCCAGCACCATCTGCATGCATAGCTAAAACATAGTTCTCGTCCCCCGAAAGGCAATCTGGAATTAACTTACAAAATGCCGTAGGATATAATCCCTTATCTATGTTTTTAATTGCATTGTGAACATCTTCCTTATTAGCAGAAACACCTCTCTTTAAATACTTTTCCATAAACTATACTAAAGTAAAAAGAGTATCTCAACGGATACTCTTTTTCTTATTAAATCAAATAATGCTAAACGTTATAATAATCAATTTAATTGTTGAATAAAATTACCGGTTGATTTTTTCATTGGTACAACCTTACCATCTTTGTCAATAGAAGCATCCTTAACAGCATTATTGTTTTTTCCGATATTTGGATTTTTATTGAGCCAATCTTTGAAATCATCGCTTAAAATCTTAAAATCTGTTCGTCTATTTTTTTGATGGGCTAATTCTTGCAACTTTTTTTGTTTTAAACCAATAATATAATCTCGATTTAACTCGCCTTTTGGTAAGCCAAATTTTGCTTCATCTAAAACTGTAGGCTCAGTATCCGCCATACCAACAGCAATTAACCTTCTTGAATCAACCCCCTTAGAAACTAGATAATTAACACAACTTAAAGCACGATCATAAGACAATCTAGTATTTAATGTGTCACTACCTCTAAAATCAGTATGTGATCTTAATTCAACTACTACATTAGGCCAATCATTATTCAATAAGGAAGCTAAAGAATCTAACTCTTCCATTGACTCTTCTCGTAAATCAGATTTTCCTAAATCAAAAAGTACGCTATTTAAAACTAAAGGACGTCGCATTGTTCTCATTTCAATTGGGCTACGTGTCATATCAAATGCAAGATGACCGATCCTTTCAGGAAAGGAACCATGAATAGTATCTTTTTCAGTAATAGTCTTAAGATCTTTATTACTTAAATTACGTGTTGTGATGGTAGTATCTACTACCTGAAAAAACCATTCTTCATTAACAACCAATCGATAGTCATTATTGTCATCAAAATTTTCATCACCAAAAATAAATTCTCCGTTAGGTTTAGTAAGTACAATTTTACTACCTGAAGGACCAATTAATTCAACTCTTGCTCTTGAAATTGGAGAACCATCAGCTACATCTACTACTTTTCCTTTCAAACTAAAGAAAGTTTGTTTTTTATCAAAATAATAAATATCCGTATTACCCTTACTTTTCCATTTAGAACCTACTCTATTAGATGAAAAATAACCCTTTAATTCTTGCTCATATTCTGATGGAACATGTTCAAATACAATACCAAAATCATCATAGCAAGTGTTAACAGGATATTTCAAATTCTCTGCCTCTTTAAACATCTTATTTACAGAACCATCGGAAGACGGGTTATGCTCTGCTTTAAATATATCTAACCCCCCCATACCTAATCTACCATCTGATGAGAAATATAAATTTTTAGTTTTTGAATTATAATGAGCAAATCCTTCATTTCCAGCACTATTAATATTTTCTCCTAAATTCTCTGGTTTTCCCCAGGACTTTTTTCTTCTATCATATCTAGTAACATATATATCAGAACCCCCAAATCCACCTGCCATTTCAGCTGAAAAAAATAAAGTTTTTCCATCCGAGCTTAATGTGGGTCCATGCACATCAACAAGTTCTTTAACACCTTTTTGATTTATTGAATCAACTGGAATCTCTTCCATAATAGCCTCCTGCTCGTCGAACTCCCCACTTTTCAATTCTACCGAAAATATTTTTCTACCTTGATATTGATTTTTTGCAAACGTCGCTCTTGTAAAATACATTTTATTACCCTTACTGTTAAATGCTACAACACCCTCTTCCGAATTTTTTAAATTCACCAATCCTTCAAGTCCATTTTGTAAGTTTGTTAATGGTATCCCTTCACCATCGAAGTTGTTACCTTCTATATCCCATTCTGGAGGAGCAATTTCTGAAGATGGCTTCTTCTTTCTTTTATTTTTTCTATCCTCCACACGTTCGCAAACCATAAAAATATCACTAAATGGCTGACCTGTTTGATGATTTTGATTTTTACCCAAAACTCCTTCCCTAGAAGAAGTAAAGAAAAGTTTTGGTTGACCCTTCTTTGCCTTAGGTCTTAGTGCTGGAGCAAAATCATTTCCCGGAGAATTAATTTTACCAGCATTTAAAACTCTATACTTACTATCTTCAATAATCCATTCTTGAGCCAAACGCAATGATTCCATTGCATGTAAACCCTTAGCATCACTTGGCTTAAGACTTAAAAAGATTGCATATTGCTCTTGAGCTTTATCAAATTTTTCCATTCCCTTATAGCATTCTGCTAAATAATAGTGAACTTGTGGATTATCATGCCTCATTTTAAGTGTTCGTCTAAAATTACTTTCTGCCTTTTTATAATCACCTAGAAAAAAATAACATTGTGCTAACTTAAAGCTAATTTGATTTTTTTCAGTACGATCGTTTGATCTAGAATAAGCACGCTTAAAAATAGTTTCTGCTTTACCAAACTCTAAATTATCAAACGCTTTCATAGCTTTAACAAAATCACCAGAATTTTGGCTATAGCTAAAACAGGATAACAATAAAAGAATAATTAAAGCGGGAATATTATATTGATTTTTCATGTCTTGTTTTTTTGAACACAGTTTTTTTAGTAGTTAGCAATTTAACAATAATTTTCATACAAGAAAAAAAATGTGCTAATTAGATGCTTAAACAGTTGTTTGACTAACAGTATCAATCATAACAGAAATAATTCTATAAGGATCTGCATTAGATGCAGGCCTTCTATCTTCTAAATAACCTTTCCAATCTGAAGAAGGCATAGATATTGGAATTCTAATCGAAGCACCACGATCTGATAAACCAAAACTAAATTTATCAATTGATTGTGTTTCATGTAATCCTGTTAAACGTTGCTCATTGGCAGATCCATACTCAGCAATATGTTTGTCATGTTTTTTACCTAATTCATTACAAATAGCATCTATATATTTTTTGCCTCCCTGAGTACGCATTTTTTCATTTGAAAAATTACAATGCATACCAGAGCCATTCCAATCTCCCTTAACTGGTTTAGGATGAAATTCAATACCAATACCAAACTCTTCTGTAACTCTATATAATAAATACCTAGCAACCCATAAATCATCACCTGCAGAAAGCGGATTTTTACCTAGCACCTGAAATTCCCACTGACCTAATAAAACTTCCGCATTAATACCAGTAACATTTAATCCAGCTTCTAAACACAAATCTAAATGCGCTTCAACAATTTCTCTACCAGCTACATTTTTATTTCCAACAGAACAATAATACATACCTTGAGGATTAGGGAAACCATGATCTGGGAAGCCCAATGGCCTCGTACCATCCATTAACGTATATTCCTGTTCAAATCCAAACCAATAATCATCATAACCCTCAGGTATTTTAGCACGAGTATTTGTGATATGTGGTGTGCCATCTGCATTATAAACTTCGCATAATACCAAAAAAGCATTTAATCTAGCTGGGTCATCATAAATAGCTACAGGTTTCAAAACGCAATCCGAAGAATCTCCTTCGGCTTGTAAAGTGGAGCTTCCATCAAAAGACCAATCTGGCAGATTAGACAAGTCTTCTTTATCAAATTCATCAAAATGTAAAATTTTTGTTTTGCTTCTAAGATTTGATTCTGGCTGATAACCATCGAGCCAAATGTATTCAAATTTAAATGGAGTCATTAGGTAATTGATTTAATAAAATTAGTATTTCTCTAAAAGAGACTTACAACACGATATAAATTTATTGTATTATAATAAGTTTATTGGGAGTTTATGTTGTTTTTTTATTAACATAAGTGAAATTTTATTAACAGTTAAGCTAAACTATGTCACAACAACTAGTCTGTATAATTAATTATCTTGATTTATATCAAAATCCTGATATATATCTCTAATAGATCTCCTTAAATAATTAAAAAACCTCCCAAAATCTCGCATTAAATGAGGAAGATTTTTTGAACCAAAAAAAGTCAAATAAATAACTGCTATAATAAAAATCTCACCAAATCCAAGATTAAATAATAATAATTTCACCGCAACAAATTATATATTATTTTGTCTTACTTGTGTCGAACATTATTGGAGATGCAATAAATAATGAAGAATAAGTTCCAACTATAACTCCAATCATTATAGCAAACATAAAACCCCTCACCATTTCACCTCCGAAAAGAAAAATTACAAATAAGACAAAAAATGTAGTCAATGAGGTATTAATAGTTCTACTTAATGTGCTATTTAAGGCTTTATTAATCACATCTATAGGTTCCCCTACCTTCACAGCCATATATTCTCTAATTCTATCAAAAACAACAACGGTATCATTTAATGAATACCCAATAACTGTTAAAACAGCTGCTATAAAAGCTTGATCAATTTCTAGAGAAAATGGTAACACACCATAAAAAAGAGAAAAAATTGATAACAAAATAAGTACATCATGAAAAACAGCAATTACAGCTCCTAAACTATACTGCCATTTTTTAAAACGTATTAATATATACATGAAAATCAAAAACAGAGAAAATAGAATTGACCAAAATGCAGAACTTTTAATGTCATCAGCGATGGTTGGTCCTACTAATTGTGAACTCATTATTTTATATGAACCATTATCAAAAGATGATAGACCAATATTTAATTGCTCCTCCACCAATTCATCTGCTTCTAAATCATTAATTAAATAATTAGTGGTTATTTTAACTTGATTGGTTGAACCAAAAGTTTTTACTTCTGGATACATTTTTAAATTATTTGCAGCGACAAAATATTCACCTAAATTATTTCTTAATTCACTAGTGACAACAGGTTTTTCAAATCTAACGATATATGTTCTCCCACCTTGAAAATCAACACCCTGATTTAAACCTTTTGTAAACAAAGAGAAAATACCTATTATTATTATTAAGCCAGATAAAATATAATAACGTTTTCTATTTGACAAGAAAGCTATGTTTAACTTTTTAAACGCATTATTGGTAATAAAATTAGAAAAAGTTACTTTTCGCTTAGAGTTAATTCTAGATTCAAATATAATTCTCGTAACAAAAATAGCACAAAATAAAGAAGTTAAAATTCCAATAATTAAAGTAGTAGCAAACCCTTTAATAGGTCCAGATCCAAAATAAAACAACACAACCCCCGTTAGTAAAGTAGTAATATTAGCGTCAATAATAGAACTATATGCCTGCATATAACCATCTCTAATAGCTAAAGTCAAACCCTTACCTTGTGTAATTTCCTCCCTTATTCTCTCATATATTAAAACATTAGCATCAACTGACATACCAATAGTTAACACTATACCAGCAATGCCCGGAAGAGTTAAAACACCCCCCAAACCAGAAAGAGCACCAAAAATAAAGAACATATTAATTAATAATGCAATATTTGATGCAACTCCTGCATGCATATAATAAAAAATCATATAGATTAAAATAAAGCCTAATGCTATAAGAAAAGACTTATAACCTGATTCAATAGCTTCTTGCCCCAATGAAGGACCAACAATTTCAGACTGTATTATTTTTG
>NZUB01000028.1 GCA_002696965.1 Flavobacteriales bacterium
AATACTTAGAATTCTATAATGGTCCAGGGTGTCAACATATTGCAATTGCTACAGATGATATTATCCATACAGTTACGGAAATGAATAAAAGAGGAGTCGATTTTCTACATGTTCCCAAGAATTACTACGATACAGTCTTAAGTCGAGTTGGTGAAATTGACGAAAAAATATCGAAACTACGAGATTTAAGTATCTTAGTAGACCGAGACGAAGAGGGATATTTATTACAAATATTTACTAAACCTGTTGAAGATCGCCCTACCTTATTTTTTGAAATTATCCAAAGAAAAGGAGCACAGTCTTTTGGTAAAGGCAATTTTAAAGCACTATTCGAAGCTATAGAAAATGAACAAAAAAAACGAGGAACTTTAATTTAAATTATCATGGACCCATATATTCTTATTATTTCATTATCATGTATCATAATAATTTCCCATTTTTTAAATATATACTCTGAAAATACCGGTGTCCCCTCAGTCCTCATTTTAATTTTATTTGGAGCAATTTTACAGCTTGACACACAAATAATTGGATTTCAAATTCTCGATGAAACAACACGTAAACCACTACTGAAAGTACTAGGAGTTTCAGGTCTAATTCTTATTTTACTTGAGGCTGCCTTAGATTTAAAAATTAATAAAAAAATGATTATTTCGTCTCTTCGAGCATTTTTTGTGGGTCTATTTGGTCTATTGTGCACATCCTTTGCCATTGCATATATATTACAAGTTTTTGTAAATGACTTAGATTTATTACATGCACTATTATATTCTGTGCCACTATCAATAATTAGTAGCGCTATTATTATACCAAGCATACAAAGCTTAGATGAGGAAAAAAAATCGTTTTTAATTTATGAAAGTACATTTTCAGATGTATTAGGATTATTAATGTTTCAAGTAATACTAGGATCATTAGCTACAGGAGCAGTAAAAAGTTCTTCGGAGATAATTGGCAATATTGGATTGTCTATTTTTATATCAATTATAATCAGTATTATTTTAATATATCTTTTTCAAAAGATAAAAGGACACACTAAATTATTTTTTCTATTTTCAATACTGCTGTTATTATATTCTCTAGGTGAAATGCTACATCTTTCATCACTCCTAATTGTATTAATATTTGGAATTATTTTAAATAACTATAGTTCTATTTTTATAGGACCTTTATCTAATCTAATTGATGATGAAAAAGTAACTTCTATCCAGAATTATTTTAAAATAATTATTATGGAAAGTGCATTTGTAGTACGTACTTTCTTTTTTATTTTATTCGGATACTATGTTTCGTTAAATTCTCTATTGAATTTCGAAGTTATTATTATTAGTTTAGTTCTTTTGGCAGCAATATACTTTATAAGATTTGTTTTGATTTTTCCTACAATGGGCGGAAGGTCATGGCCAGAGCTCTTTTTATCACCAAGAGGATTAATTACAATTCTTCTTTTCTTCTCTATTCCTGAAGAATATGTAGTAAATGCAATATTTCATAGTGAAGTTATTCCAGGAATACTTTTGTTTATTATACTAGGAAGTGCATTAGCTATGAGTAACGCCTTGATTGGAGTGAAAAAAATAGAATTTGAAAAAAAATTATCAGAAGTTGAGGAAGAAGCTAAAAATACCAAACTTGATTCTATTAACCCTGAGGAAGATATGTTAAATAATGACATTCTACATCCTGAGGAAGACATACAAGAATTGGATGTTATAACTTCATCTGAAAAATCATTAGATAACGACATAAAAAATCTAAATGAACAAAATGCTGAAGACAATCCTCCAGTGGAGTCTTAAAATTGCAGTTTTACTAAATATATAAATACTACAAAAATTAAAGAAGGTAACATGTTGATAGGATTAATATGTTTGTAGCCTAAAATTTGAAATCCTATTGCAAGAATTATTACTCCCCCCACAGATGTAAAATAATCTACTAAAAGTAATGGGAAAAAATCTTTGTAATAAAAAACCATAATGGTAATACCTCCTTGAAAAGCTAACATAGGAAATACAGAAAATAACACCCCAACTCCCAAAGTAGAGGCTAAAATAATAGCACTAATACCATCCATTATGCTTTTTGTATATAATATAGTTGGTGACTTTCCAAGCCCCTCGTCAATTGCACCAACAATGGTCATAGAACCTACACAGAATAATAAAAAGGCCGTTATAATAGCTTTCGAAAAATTGTCTGATTGAATATGTAATTTGTTTTTCAACTTATTTACAAAAGTGGTGATTTGAGCTGAAAGATGGATCCACTCGCCTAATAAAGTCCCACACACAATTGACAATAAAAGTACGATAAAATCTGTGTTTTTTAGTGACATATTTAAACCTAAGACAATCGTAAAAAGGCCTATAACAAAAAAAACTTTCTTATTTAATTCAGGGTTAATCCTTTTTTTTAGAAACAAACCTATACTGCCCCCTAAAAGCACTGTCAAAACATTAAATAATGTGCCAAATGGAATCATCTTAATCCAGATTAAGTCCGAGCTCATCTAATTGAGTGTTATCAATTTTTGATGGTGCATTTAACATTACATCCCTTCCAGAATTATTTTTTGGAAATGCAATAAAATCCCTAATACTATCTGAACCTGATATCACAGCACATATTCTATCTAAGCCAAATGCAATCCCACCATGAGGCGGCGCACCATATTCAAAAGCTTTCATCAAAAATCCAAACTTCTCCTGTGCTTCTTCGTCAGTAAAACCTAGTATATTAAAAACTTTTTTTTGCAAATCTTTATCATGTATTCTTATTGAACCGCCGCCAATTTCTGTGCCATTTAAAGCCATATCATAAGCATTTGCACGCACCAATTCAGGGTCTGTGTTTAATAGCTCCATGTCTTCTTCATTAGGAGAAGTAAAAGGATGATGCATGGCATGATAATTACCAGTAGTTTTATCAAGTTCAAATAATGGAAAATCTGTAATCCATACAGGTGCAAATTTATTTGGATCACGAAGATTCAATTGATTGGCAACTTCTAGTCTTAAATTCCCAATGGCGTTTATTGTCAATTGTTCTTCGCCAGCTATAATTAAAAGCATATCTCCATCATTTGCAGAACTTACTTGCTTCCATTGCTCTAAATCAGTCAATGTAAAAAATTTATCCACTGAAGATTTGTAAGCAGAATCGTTATTAAACTTGCAATAAATTAAACCTGATGCACCAATTTGTGGTCTTTTTACCCAATCGGTTAATTTATCTATTTGTTTTCTTGAAAAACCAACACCCCCAGGAACCACAATCCCAAGTATAGATTCTGCACTATCAAACACCTTAAAGCCCTTACCCTTACAAACAATATTTAAATCTTTAACTTTCATTTCAAACCTAAGATCAGGTTTGTCAGTACCATAGTCTTTTATGGCCTGCTGATAGGTCATCCTAGGCACTTTATTAATTTTAATGCCTTTTGTCTTAAATAAAATCTCTTTAATTAAATGCTCAAAAATATGTAATATATCTTCTGTTTTTACAAATGCCATCTCACAGTCAATTTGTGTAAACTCTGGTTGCCTATCTGCTCGAAAATCTTCATCTCGAAAACATTTGACAATTTGATAGTACTTATCATATCCTGAAACCATTAATAATTGCTTAAAAGTTTGTGGAGATTGTGGTAGAGCATAAAATTCTCCTAAATTAAGCCGAGAGGGAACCACAAAGTCTCTTGCCCCTTCTGGTGTAGACTTAATTAAAACAGGTGTTTCTATTTCTAGAAAACCATTTTTTTTTAAAAAGTTGCGAGTATAAAAAGCTACATCTGATCTAAGTATTATATTATCTTGAACTGGTCTTCTTCGTAGATCTAGATATCTATATTCCATCCTTAAATCATCCCCCCCATCTGTTTCATCTTCAATGGTAAAAGGAGGCGTTTTTGAGGCATTTAAAATAACCAAGGAATTTACTTCAATTTCAATTTCACCTGTTGGAATTAATTTATTTACCGATGATCTAGACACCACTATCCCTTCAATTTTTATAACGTATTCTCTACCTAGACCTCTTGCTTTTACACATAATTCTTCGTCTGAATCCATATTAAAAACTAGCTGGGTAATTCCATATCTATCTCTTAAATCAACAAAAGTCATACCACCCAAATTTCTTGTCTTTTGTACCCAACCACATAAAGTAACTTTGTTACTCACATGGGCAATTCTAAGTTCACCGTTATTCGCTGTTCTATAGCTCATAATTATTATTTCTGGTAAAAGTACGAAAATGGAAGAAGAATCTGCATCATCTTCATATTTTACATAAATTTATATTATGGATAATTCACACGAATTCTATATGAAAAAAGCTTTAATTGAAGCTAGAAGAGCGTCTTCTGAAGATGAGGTCCCTGTCGGGGCTATTGTTGTATATAATAATATAGTCATTGCAAAATCTTATAATTTATGCATAAAACTCTGTGATCCCACTGCACATGCTGAAATGCAAGTAATTACTGCTGCATGTGGTTATCTTAATTCGAGATATTTGGATAAATGTATATTATATACTACTCTGGAACCCTGCAGTATGTGTAGTGGAGCTATGTATTGGTCTAAATTAGGGCATTTAGTTTATGGGGCAAAAGATGAAAAAAGAGGCTTTAGTCTATTCAAAAATCATCTTTTTCATCCTAAAACAAAAATAACCAAAGGTGTTTTGCAATACGAATGTACTACATTACTAACTGATTTTTTTAAAAAAAAACGTAAATTGAAAGAAAAATAAAATTATGTATCCTGAAGAATTATGTACACCTATGAGAGCAGAGTTAACTTCCTCTGGATTCCAAGAATTAAAAACAGTTGAAGAAGTAGATAAATTGTTTACAAATAAAAATCAGACATTTTTAATTTTTATTAATTCTGTATGTGGTTGTGCTGCAGGTAGTGCACGTCCTGGAGTAATTCTATCTACAGAAAATGTTAAACGTCCTGATATATTTGCAACAGTATTTGCGGGACAAGATAAAGAAGCGACGCAAAGAGCTAGAGAACATATGGCCCCTTATCCTCCATCTTCTCCATCAATTGCATTATTCAAAAATGGAGAAATAGTTCATTTTATCGAAAGACATGAAATCGAAGGGAATTTAAAACATGTAATTGCTGAAAATTTAATAAACGCGTATAATCAACACTGTTAAGAATTAGTTTATTTCTTAAAAAGGACTGGCAATTTATTGTTTTTTTATCACCTTAGGGACCTTAAAATAATCACTATTATGATTTTTAGAATTATCTAAATATGTGCCTTTAAGTTTGTTTTGACATGCTATATCTTCTCGGTATATATTAGAAATTGGGTGAATATGGCTAAGTGGTTCAATATTAGTGGTATCTACTTCTTCTAGCTTATTAATAAAAGCTATTATCTTCTTAAGATCGGAAAATAAATTTTTGACTTCTTCAGATTCTAAATTTAACTGAGATAAATCTGCTAACTTTTTAATTTTATTTTCATTTATTTTCATAATTTATTAAAGCTTGGTGAATAACATTGAAAGTTAAGTTTTTTAATTCATGACCATTGGCACTCTTCATCCCAATTGTATTTATAGGTTCATGAATCAACACCCTAAAAATTCCTAAACTTAATTGTAGGTTATTCTCAGGGTATTTTCGCTTATTATCTACAAAAGTAAGGGGAATTATTGGAACTTGATTACTAATAGCTAATTTAAAAGCACCTAATTTAAACTCATCTAACCTTATTTTTGAATCTGGAACACGTCCTTCTGGAAAAATTACAATACTTATTTGTCTTTTTAATAACTTATCTGCTTTTCGATATGCGCGAAAAGATGATAATACATCACCCCTCTTAAAAGTAATCATAGTTTTATCATAAAACCAATCAAAAAATTTAATATTACTAACATTTTTCTTTCCTAAAAAAACGAATGTGGTTGGAAAAGTAGCAAACAATAGAATAATATCAAATTTTGAAGTGTGATTAGGACAAATAATATAGGATTTTTTTGAATCAAGGCGATAATCCATTTTCAAATGATACCAAAAACCGTTTATTATTAAAACAAATCTGCACCAATATTTACAAAAAAGATGAAAAATCCAATATGTTTTGGGAGACTGAATGACTATAATCGCAATTGGCGAAAACATAATTAACCCAATCAGAACTGAAATCCACAACCAAGCTCTCCACGCAACAAAAAAGACATTGAAAATTTTCATAGAAAAGTAAAGTTATAACTTATTATAAATCTATTTTATGTATTTTAGATTTTTATATAATTTTCAAAAATGAATAGAGTTTTAACCGGTATTCAAAGTTCAGGAGCACCTCACTTGGGAAATGTGCTAGGAGCTATGTTACCAGCAATCGAACTTTCAAAAAAAAATAAATCATTTTTATTTATTGCTGATCTGCATTCATTAACCACTATTAAAAATAAAGACCTGCTGTTTAAAAATACTTTAGAAACTGCTGCTGCATGGATGGCTTGCGGACTAGATACAAAAAAAAATATATTATATAGACAATCCGACATTCCACAAGTAACAGAATTAATGTGGTATTTAAACTGTGTCACACCTTATCCAATGTTAGCCAATGCACACTCGTTTAAAGACAAATCTGAAAAATTATCAGATGTAAATGCTGGCTTATTTACATACCCCGTACTAATGGCAGCAGATATCATTTTATATAATGCTAACATAGTACCTGTAGGAAAAGACCAAGTCCAACATTTAGAAATCACAAGAGATATCGCAAATAAATTTAATAATATCTATGGAGAAACATTTATTATACCTCAAGCTAAATTAAAAAAAGACAATATGATTATCCCTGGAACAGATGGACAAAAAATGAGCAAATCATATGGGAATACTATTGATGTATTTGAAGATGAAAAAAGATTAAAAAAACAAATTATGGGAATTGTAACTGATAGTAAAGGACTAGAAGACCCTAAAGATCCTGATGAATGCAACATCTTTCAAATATATAAACTACTAGCATCTGAGGCACAAGTCGCAGAATTAAAACTAAGATATATAAAGGGGGGCTACGGATATGGGCATGCAAAAACTGAATTATACCACCTTCTATTAGAAAAATTCAAGGAACCTAGACAGAATTTTAATAAACTAATAAGCAATCCTAAAATAATAGAGAAGGAGTTAAAAAAAGGTGCTGAGCAAGCGAATAAAGTTGCAAATGATGTGTTGGAAAAAGTTAAATCCAATCTTGGTTTAATGTGAACTTAAATAATCTGCAACACCTTCATGTGACTCCTTCATCCCATCTTCACCAGGCTTCCAATTAGCGGGACAAACCTCGCCATGTGACTCATGAAACTGTAAAGCGTCTAAAATCCTTATAGCTTCATCTACATTTCTTCCTAAAGGAAGATTATTAACTAATTGATGTTGAACAACACCCTCCTTGTCAATTAAAAATAAACCTCTATAAGCAATCATACTGCCAGTGGCAACCAATTCACCTTCTTCATTGTAATCATATTCTCCATTTAACACATCATAAGCATCGGAAATAAGCTTATCAGAATCTGCAATCAAAGGATATGTAATGCCCTTTATTCCACCCTTCTCTTTGGGGACTTGCAACCAACCCCAATGAGTTTCTGCAGTGTCGGTAGAGCAACCAACAACAACACAATTCCTTTTTTCAAATTCTGCTAGTTTTGTTTGAAAAGCATGTAATTCCGAGGGACATACAAAAGTAAAATCTTTAGGGTAAAAAAATAGAACTATATATTTCTTATTTAGGAATTGATCTAAAGAAAAATCTTGAACAGATTCCCCACCATTAACAATTGCATTTGCTTTAAAACTTGGCGCTAAGCCACCTACTAATCCCATAATTATAACAATTTAAATTAACATCTCAAATGTAGTGTATTTTTTATTTAATTAACTACTGAATTATTATATTTTTACTTAATACCTCTTGTTGATTTAAATCTTTGGATTCATTAATTAATTGAGCATTATATACACCGGCTGGTAATTCTGAAATATCCAATTCTATATTCTGTTTTAAATTTGACTTAGATATAATTAATTGACCCAGGGCATTAAATAATTTTAATGAAAGTGTCTCTGTAAAAAAAGTATTAAAAGTAAATTTTAAATATGTACTTGATGGATTAGGATGTATTTTTAGTGAAGCAAAGGGCTTATTAACCATATTTAGATTTGTATCATCACATATCCCATCTTCATTTTCATCATATAAACAATTACCCAGGCAATCATATCCAATATCAGCATATATACATGAGTCATCATTTATATTAGCGTTTGGATTGTAATTACATGCATCTTGATCTAAACAGCCTAAAATAATTAAACTTTCCTCACTACACGGTTCAATATTTTGCATTTCTACATATGTCATAATAGTGTTTTTGATAATATCATGAAATTTCAGTATAATACCTCCTCCTGACACATATGACCAGGTGTGGCAATAGCTCATAATAGTCCCAATTTCTGGTTGAGGATTATTAATATAATCCTGACATTCGCCTGATGATATTTCCTCAAAACTTGCACAATTATCAATTGGCCCACCTTCCCATCCACACCACTGAGTATGATTTGCTCCAAAATTATGACCTAATTCATGAGCAAAGCAATAGATATTCCAGAAAAAATAAGGAACTGGTAAATTAATATACTCTGTCTCACTTGTTAAATTGCTACTGAATCCATAGCCATTCCATTCACTCCCAACACCATTCAAAAATGCTATTCCCCCTGTTCCTGTATTAGATCTTTTAGAAAAAAGATGCACTAAATCTCGATCAACTGACAAAAGAGATTCGTTAGTATACCAATTCTCTCTTAAAGCTAATAACATGTCTTGTGGTGCATTTATAAAAGATGCGTAAGGATCTTCCACTTCCCAAACCTGAGCAGAACTAGATTTTAGACCAATATTTATCTCTTCTATAAAAAGTTCATTAACAACTGCTATAATTTCTAAGGCCCAATCGATAGCTTCTTGATAATTAGGAAAAGACTGATAAGTAAAATAATCTATCTCTATTGCTATATCTACACACTTTGATTCAGATGAAGCTTGATGTGTTTCATGAGGAATAGATAAAGTGTTATCTAATAAAT
>NZUB01000029.1 GCA_002696965.1 Flavobacteriales bacterium
GAAATGGCCATCAAAATTGCTCGTGAAGCTAGGCAAGTATTAGGAGGAATGGGGATTACAGGCGAATACCCTATAATGAGACATATGATGAATTTAGAGTCTGTAATTACTTATGAGGGGACTCATGACATACATCTTTTAATTACAGGACATGATGTAACTGGGATTAGTGCTTTTAAATAAAATTTTCAAGCTTCACAACTTAAACATTCTTTATTTTGCTTAAATTTTTGTGCAGCATTCATACTGTGCTGATAGTATAATGATTTTAAACCTAGCTCCCATGCGGTTATATATAATTTATTAATTTCTTTAGCAGACATGTCTGGATGTATCATTAAATTGACGGATTGACCTTGGTCAATATAGTTTTGCCTATTTGCAGCTTGATAAATAATATCCATTTGATTAATTTCAGAATATGTTTTAAAGATGTCTTTTTCTTCTTCTGATAAAAAGTCTAAATGTTGAACAGAACCGTCACGGTCTCGTATGCTTCTCCATACCTCTTGAGTGTTTTTTGATTTTTTTTCTAATAATTTTTCGAGGTATGAATTCTTGATTGTTGTTTTAGTTTTTGCAATATCTTTTACATATATATTAGACCAAATTGGCTCAATACCTTGGGAAACTTGTCCTAAAATAAATGCTGATGATGTCGTGGGGGCAATAGCATTTAAAGTAGTGTTCCTTCTACCATAGCCCTTTAATACTTTTGGTTCACCGAATTGTTGTGCTAACTCACTTGATGCTTTATAAGATTTTTCTTTGATACATTTAAAAATCTGATTATTTAAATCAAATGCTTCTTGACTATTGAAGGTTAGCATTTTAGACTGAAGCAAAGAGTGCCAGCCTAGTACACCCAAACCTAAAGCACGGTTTTCTTTTGCAAAATTATATGCTCTTTCCATGAACATAAAGGTTTGTTGGTCGTCTCTGTCAGAGGATTTTTTATAGCTTTCTAATTTCTCCAAAAATTCTGTGATGACAGCATCAAGAAAGTACACCATTGTTTCTACCGCATCTGTGTCTTTCCATTTTTCATAATGTAAAACGTTTAAAGATGAGAGTACACATACAAATGACCACTCGTCGTTTGATGGCAGCATGATTTCAGTACATAAATTACTTGCATTAATTTTATGGTTTTTATCTTTATATACTTTAGGCGTCCCATTATTAGCATTGCCATCAAAGAAAATATATGGATATCCAATCTCCCCTCTTCTTTGCAGGACTTTAGCCCAGATGTTTCGTTTGTCGATGTCACCGTCTATCATTTCTTGCATCCATTGATCACTTACTGTAACACCGTGTGTTAATTCTTGTATCGGGTTTCCTTCAGTGCCAATATCTAAAAACTCTGAAATATCTTTGTGCTCAACTGGAAGATATGGTGAAAATCGCCCTCTTCTAACTGAGCCTTGGCTCACGACATCTACCATTGTTTCAAATAATTGCATAATATGTACAGAACCGGATGCTTCTCCATTATTTTTTACGGATGCTCCACGGTGTCTAATGTGACCAAAATAGCCAGATGTGCCTCCGCCAAGTTTAGACATCATTCCTACCTCAGACTGAGTATACAGTATATTCCCCATGTCATCAGCAATATTAGATCCAAAACAACTTACTGGGAGTCCCCGTTCTTTTCCAAAATTAGACCAAACAGGTGAAGCTAATGAGTAAAACCCTTCGGACATATAATTGTAAAATTTGTCGCTAAATCCATTAATTTTCAAGATAGATTCTGCTCGATCAGCAATTTCTCGAATACGTTCTTCAGCTGTATAATTGCCAGAAATATACCCTGCTGCCAAGAAGTCTCTACTGTGCTTAGTGAGCCATTTAAAACTATTACTTTCTTTTGAATTGTTTAGATTTTTTTTTCTAGCTTGTAGTAATGCATCTTGTTGAGTAGAGTACTGTTCTGATTCAACATTCTTTTCTTTTTGTTTTATTGGTGCTTGTTTCATATTAAAATATATCGTCTCCTGTTATACTTTGTGTTCGTTTGCTATAATTGATTGATCTTTTTACAAAAAAGTCTCCATGCTTGGTTCCTATGATTTCATCATTAAACCATTCTGTTTTATTAACTATATTTTGATCGGTTTGAAAGATTTTTTCAACACCGATACTTTCTAAAGATTGATTAAAACGATCTTTGATAAATTCCGTCACTTCATTTTTGGGAAGAAAATCTAGTTCTCCATTTTCAAAAATCCAATCAATAATACTTTGTTCTGCTTCAAATGCTTTTTGGCATAAATCTTGAATTTTAGTGTTATATTCTTTGCCAAACCAATTTGGATTTTCAGATCTTATTATTTTAATTAAGTCTATTCCAAAATCTCCATGTATCTGTTCCTCTTTTGATGTAGCTTCTACAACATTAGAGATGCCTTTTAACATATTTTTATGCTTGTTAAAGGCCATTATAATTAAGAATTGAGAAAACAGCGAGACATGTTCTATAAATAATGAAAAAAGCAAAACAGATTCAGCATATTCTTGTTTGTCTTCGCTTTTTGCATTTATCAGGGCAGCTTCTAAGTACTTAACCCTTTTCATTATAGCTGGCTTTTTTTTGAGTGATTTGAATTCTTTATTTAGCCCAAGGATCTCTAATAAATGGGAGTATGCATCTGCATGCCTTACCTCACTTTCAGCAAATGTTGCTCCAACTGACCCAACCTCAGGTTTAGGTATTTTATGATAAATGTCTCCCCAAAAGCTTTTTACAGCTACCTCAATTTGAGAGATAGCAAGCATGGTGTTTTTTATTGCACTTCGTTCAGTATCTGACAATCTTGTTTTAAAATCTTGAATGTCACTTGTAAAATTGAACTCTGAATGGATCCAGTATGAGTGGCGTATAGCCGGAACGTACTCATAAAGCTCGGGATATTCGTATGGCTTTAATGTAATTCTTTTTTCAAAAATATTTCTTTTTCTCTTTTGAGCTTGTTGGTTACGATATAGTATATATGACTTTGCAACATCCAAAAATTGACTTTGCATGAGTTGTTGTTCAACTAGGTCTTGAATTTCTTCTACATTTGGAACATAATTTGGACTAGTTTTTTTGCGTTTTATTAGTGTTTTGTAGATTTCTGAAGAAATACTTTCAGCTGCTTTTACGTCCCCTTTATTTACAGACATCATTGCTTTTAGGATTGCATCGGTAATTTTTTCTAGTTGAAAGGTTTTTTTTGTAAAATCTCTTTTATAAATATTTTCAATGTTCATACAAATATACTTCTTAGGCGATTAGACCAAATTTACAATTTAACAAATTCCCTTTTTCACTAACTTTTACTGCTTTTTCAAAAGCATGTTGTTAATAATTGCTACAATATGTGTTTAAAAAAAGAGTCAAAAGTTGTCTAAATGCCTATTGTAACAGCAGAACAAATAATTATTTCTTTAAACGAAGTTTGTAGGGGTATCAGTGTCACTTATTATGCACACACTGTTTAGCAAATAACTAACAATTAATTAAATTATACAACAAAGAATTAGAAATTCATAAATTTAGTTTTTAACAATGATTGTTATTAACTTTTTCTAATAGATTTATATATAAAATATTGGTGTTAATATCAAATCTTTTTAATAATATTGGATATAAATATTTTTAAAGCATAATTTAAAATTCTATCTAAAAATGGATTTAAAAAAAATTATTAGTCATTGTAAAGAGTATGGATTTGTGTTCCCCTCAAGTGATATCTATGATGGATTGTCAGCAGTTTATGACTACGGACCATTTGGAGTAGAATTAAAAAATAATATTAAGGCGCATTGGTGGAAATCAATGGTTCAAGAACATGAAAATATTGTAGGGATTGACTCCTCTATTTTTATGCATCCCGATATATGGAAGGCCTCAGGACATACAGATGCGTTTAATGACCCATTGATTGATAATAAGGATTCAAAAAAAAGATATAGAGCAGATATACTAATAGAAGATCAACTTGCAAAATATGAACAAAAAATTAATAAAGAAATTAATAAAGCTCAAAAAAGATTTGGAGAAAAATTTGATGTTGAACAGTTTATAAGTACTAATCCTAGAATTTTAAAGTATAAAGACAAAACACAAACTATTATGCATAGGCTGTCTCTTGCTTTAGAGAACAATAATATGTTGGAATTAAAAAAAATTATTGAGGATTTGGAAATTAAATGTCCTGTTTCTGGCACCTCTAATTGGACTGATGTGAGACAGTTTAATTTAATGTTTAGTACCAAGATGGGTGCTGTTAGTGATGATGCTAGCAAATTATATTTGAGGCCTGAAACGGCGCAAGGGATATTTGTAAATTTTTTAAATGTACAAAAGGTTAGTAGAAAAAAAATTCCATTTGGTATTGCTCAAATAGGAAAAGCATTTAGGAATGAGATTGTTGCACGACAATTTATTTTTAGAATGAGAGAGTTTGAACAAATGGAAATGCAGTTTTTTGTTCGACCAGGAGAAGAAATACAGTGGTATGATTATTGGAAAAAAAAGAGATTGGAATGGCATAAAAGTTTAAATTTAAATTGTGGTGATTATAGATTTCATAATCATGAAAATCTAGCACATTATGCTAATGCAGCATGTGATATTCAATTCGAATTTCCAATTGGATTTAAAGAGCTTGAAGGTATCCACTCAAGAACCAATTATGATCTATCTCAACATCAACAATTCAGTAAAAAGAAATTAGCTTATTTTGATTCAGACATGAATGATAGTTATATTCCGTATGTTATTGAAACCTCAGTAGGTTTAGATAGATTGTTTCTATCTATTATCTGTGGTTCTCTTATAGAGGAAAAGGTAGGGGAGGAGCAAAGGGTTGTATTAAAATTACCCCCATATTTATCTCCGGTTAGTTTGGCTGTATTGCCATTAGTTAAAAAGGATGGCTTAACAGATAAGGCCCGACAAATTTTTGATAATTTGAAATTGAATTTCTCATGTCATTATGAAGAAAAAGATTCAATAGGTAAAAGATATCGTCGACAGGACGCTATTGGAACACCATTTTGCATTACAATTGACCATGAAACATTGATAGATCATCATGTTACATTACGAGAAAGAGATACTATGTCGCAAGAAAGAATAGCAATTGAAAATTTATCGGAATTAATTAAAGTGAAGCTTGATACTTAGTTTCAACAACAGTCCAATTTACGATATTCCAAAAAGCTTTTATATAGTCGGGTCTACGATTTTGATAATTTAAATAATATGCATGTTCCCATACATCAAGTCCAAGTATAGGCACTCCTCCACATCCAGAATCCATTATTGGGTTATCTTGATTGGGAGTTGAACAAATGCTAAGTGCTCCTTTATTTGAACAAAGCCAAGCCCAGCCAGATCCAAAACGAGTTGCTGCAGCTTTCTCAAATTCATCTTTCATCGCATCAAAGCTCCCAAATTTTTTTTCTATTATGCTAATAAATTTTGTAGATATTGCATCAGGTTGTGGGTTTAAAATTTCCCAAAATAAACAGTGGTTATAATACCCCCCTCCATTATTGCGAATAGCTGTTGGTAAATTGGGTGTTTTTAAAATTTCTTCAATTGATTTATTTGCAAATTCAGTTTCGGAAATTGCATTATTTAAATTATTTGTATAGCCTGCATGGTGTTTTGAGTGGTGAATTTCCATAGTGCGTGCATCAAAATGAGGCTCTAGTGCATTATAATTATAATTTAATTTAGGTAGTTGAAAAGGCATATTGTTTTGTTTTATGTTTTTAACAAAGATAATGATCTTAGTATAATTTTATCATTTTCATTTAAAAACATTTGCATTTCTCCCCAACCCCAGTATTGTCTTATTATTAAAGCGGTAATTCTATTCAGTATTTTGATTTCTTCTTTGCGAAGATCCTCTTTTAATTTCTCTTCTAAATAGATGTCAGCTAATTCTTTTAGTATCCATTTTTGGATTTTTTTTAAAATAATTTCCTTCTCTGATTTAGAGAGACTAAAATTATTAAAATGGAGATTGTCCAATTTAGACCTTTGTGTATCTACATATTCAAATGCTAAATCATTAAAAAAATTACTAGTGTATAGGTATAACAAGCTTGCAGGGAACACCTCTTCATCTTCATCGATAATTTCATCGGGTGTTATACCCCCACCCCCATAAACGGTTTTCCCACTTTTAGTGAAAAATTGTTGCAAAGTATCAATATGCAGATTCTTTTTAGAATCAGAATTCCCATAAATATCTTTATCATAAGAGTATGGTTTTTGTATACACCTTCCTAATGGTGTATAATATCGGGAAACAGTTAACCTAATTAAAGATCCATCAGATAATGGGATTTGTTCTTGAACTAATCCTTTACCAAAGCTTTTCCGTCCAATGATAATCCCTCTTTCATGATCTTGTATGGCTCCTGCAATAATTTCACTTGCTGAAGCAGAATCTTCATCTATTAATACACATACTCCACCATTTTTATACAAACCAAAAAAGTTGGCACGATATTTTTCTATTTTTCTAGAATGCCCCTCTGTATATACAAGCAGCTCTCCATTACTAAAAAATTCATTTAGTATTTTGATAGCTTGATCTAGATATCCCCCTCCGTTACCTCTTAAGTCTAAGATTAAATTATTTATATGATATTGATCTATTAAGTGTTTTAATTGTGTCTTAAATTCGTTGTGTGTAGTTTCAGCAAATCTATTTAGTTTAATATATCCAACTTTAGGGGCAATTTCATATGCTACATCTAAGCTGTGAATAGGAATTTCCCCCCTTTTAATATTAAAAATACTGATTTCTGGGTTTCTCTTTCTGTTAATGCCTACTTTAACATACGTACCCCCTTCTCCTCTAAGCTGTTTAATTACGTCTTGGTTTGTAATGCCAATTCCAGTCACATTTTTGTCTTCAATGGTAACAATTCGATCTCCTGCTTTTATTCCAATTTTTTCGGATGGTCCATCTGGGATAACATTAATAACTATAATAGTATCATTTTGAATTGAAAATTCTACCCCAATACCTTCAAAACTTCCCTGCATCATCTCCATAGATGATGCTACTTGATCTTTAGTCATGTAGATAGAGTGAGGGTCTAGGTTTTTTAAAGTTTGTTCAATAGAGCTTTCAATTAACGAGCCCATGTCAATTGAATCCACATAATTTTTTTGAACCTCTTGTAAAATGTGATCCAGTTTAGTTCTGTATTGGTATTTGGAATTATTTAGCCGGTCAACAAAGTATAGAGCGAGTATACCAATACAAATTACAATAAAACTATATTTCTGATTATTCTTATTGTTCATTTCCTAAATCAGTTATTTCTACTCCTGCTTTTTTTAAAAACTGAATTCCACTAGTGTCTTTATATTTTTTACTGTATATAACACGCTTGATACCAGCTTGATGAATTAATTTACTACATTCTTTACATGGAGATAATGTTAAATATAAATCTGCACCTTTACATGATTGTCCGTGTTTAGCACATTTTAATATTGCATTTGCTTCGGCGTGTAATACATACCATTTTGTTTCACCCTTTTTAGTTTCACATACATTTTCAAACCCTGAAGGTGTACCATTATATCCGTCAGAAATAATCATATTATCTTTTACAATTAGTGCTCCCACTTGTTTTCGTTGGCAATATGATAATTTTGACCACTCTTGGGCCATTTTCATATACGCTAAATCATATTTCTTTTGTTTTGTAAACATACATTTTAATTGTACCCAGAGTGGGAATCGAACCCACACTCTGTTACCAGAACTGGATTTTGAATCCAGCGCGTCTACCAATTCCGCCATCTGGGCAAAGATTATACAGCATACAAAACTAGTGTAATTAGTTTATATAAAACTGATTAAATACAATTAATTTCTTTAAATTTGCAGACCTTATTAACAGGAAAATAAGTTTCATGGAATCAAATGTTAAAATTTTTTCAGGCAGGCACTCTGTATCTTTAGCCAAAAAGATTGCAAAATCTTTTGGTGTGGATTTAGGTAGTATTGTCTTTAATAATTTTAGTGATGGAGAATTTCAACCTTCTTTTGAGGAGACTGTCCGAGGACAAAAGGTATTTATTATTCAGTCTACCCCACCTCCTTTTGATAATTTATTAGAGCTTTTATTAATGATTGATGCTGCTAAAAGAGCTTCGGCAAAAGAAATAATAGCAGTAGTTCCATATTTTGGAATGGCAAGGCAAGACAGAAAGGATAAACCAAGAGTTCCTATTGGTGCTAAGTTAGCAGCTAATTTAATTAGTTCAGCTGGGGCAACACGCATTATGACAATTGATCTACATGCTGATCAAATCCAAGGTTTCTTTGAGGTGCCTGTTGATCATTTATATGGGTCTACCGTATTTATGAAATATATTAAGTCCTTGGAATTACCAAACTTAACAATTGCATCACCAGATGTTGGTGGGACAAAACGCGCAAATGCTTATGCAAAGTATTTAAATGCAGAAATGGTTATTTGTTATAAAAAACGTTTAGTAGCCAACAAAGTGTCAGAAATGAAAATTATAGGTAATGTTAAAGATAAAGATATAGTGTTGGTTGATGATATGATTGACACTGGTGGAACTCTAGCAAAAGCAGCACAAATCATGAAAGATTCAGGTGCAAATAGTGTGCGCGCGATATGTACCCATCCAGTTTTATCTGGGGATGCATTTAATAATATTAATCACTCTTTGATAGAAGAACTTATTGTGAGTGATACTCTTCCATTAAAAGAAGACAGTGCAAAAATAAAAGTATTAACTATATCAAATTTGTTTGCGGATGTTATTAATAATATTCATAATAACAAATCAATAAGTTCACAGTTTTTAATTTAAAAAATAATTATTATGAAATCGGTATCTATAAACGGAATAGCGAGAGTAAACTTGGGAAAGTCATTCGCTAAACAATTAAGAAAAGAAGATAATGTTCCATGTGTTATATATGGTGGCTCTATGGAGCCTGTACACTTTTATGCACACACGAATGAATTAAGAAAA
>NZUB01000030.1 GCA_002696965.1 Flavobacteriales bacterium
CGGGCAGGACATGACGGACGGACAATCCCTACCGAGGACAGGACACAAGAAAAACCAACAACATCAACAACATCAAAAACAGCAGGAAAATCAACAACAAGTTAGAAAACAATGCAATGGCAAAACTATTTGAAGCTATATTTATGTACATAACAGCTGCGCTTTTGCTATATGTTGTTTTTTGGCTATCTAAGTCGATTAGTGACAAAAAGAAACTGGAAAAACTCGCCTCTAATGCAAGTAAATCTAGTAAGTGGGGTATTTTTTTTCTTATCTTTTTTGCCATACTAAGAGAGGGGTTTGAAACAGTAATGTTTTTAGTTGGAGGAGTAATCCAAACTGGAAGTTTCTCATATTTAGGATTTATCCTTGGAATAATATTGGCCTGCATAATTGGATATTTAATTTTTAGCAGAGGCCAAAGAATTAACTTAAAACCATTTTTTGCAGTTACCACATTCTGCTTAGTATTATTTGCAGCAGGAATGAATGCATATGGAACTCACGAAGTCGAGTCTTTCTTAACAAAACAAGAATATATAGATAAAGATATAAAGAGACCTTGGGACATACTACAACCAAAATCAGAACTGCAGTCAAACGAACTTAAAGCCCTGTATAGCTATAATAAAGAAAAAAAGAAATATATTCATATTCTACATGACAAAGGTACTATAGGAGTATTTTTGAAAGGATTTTTCGGATATAACTCAAACCCTAACTGGATCGAATTATTTATATGGCTTGCAACCTTATTATTTGGATTTAGAATTTGGAGTCAATTTTATCTCGGAAAAAAAATCGACACTTAAAAATATGATTTTTTTGGATTATTTTAAAATACTTATTATTTTGGAACAAACATTCTAAATATGAAAAAAATACACCTCCATATATTATTTGCTATACTATTTGTACAAAGTAATGTATATGCACAAATTATCTCTTATGAACTGGTAGAAAGCTGGTCTATGCAAGAAGTTAGTCAAGTTTACTCTAATTACTCAATACCTGAATCGGTAGGACAAATTAATTATAGTGTAGATGGGTACAAAATCCTCTATTACACGTCTGATTTTAATGGAGAATTAGTTATTTGCTCTGGAGCCATTTATCTACCTTCTGGGATTGATTGTCAACCACCAGTTTTAAGTTGGCAACATGGAACAATGTCTCATAATTACTATGCACCATCAAATATTGGGAACACAAACAATGACCTCATGGGAGTTGTTTGTGCCGCAAATGGCTATATAGTCACAATGAGTGATTTTATTGGACTGGGTGAAGGAGAAGGTATGCATAATTATGTACATGCTAACACAGAAGCCTCAGCAACTATTGATATAATCAAATATGGGAAAGAGTTAGCGTCAGAGATACTAGGTTTTCCACCGAATAATCAACTTTTTCTATTTGGCTACTCACAAGGAGGACACGCTACCATGGCAACTGTTAAAGAGATTGAAGCAAACTTTTCAAATGAATTAGAAATAACAGCTTCAGCTCCAATGGCTGGACCTTACGACATGTCAGAATCTCAAAGACTCATGTTAGAATCTGGTGAAGCCTACCCCAATCCAGGCTATCTACCTTATGTGTTATTTGCATATAACAAAATATATAATCTATATGACGATATTAATGAAGTATTAAAAAGTCCATACACTACATTAATAGATATGTATGATGGAACATATAGCATGTGGGATATAAATAATGCAATGTGGGATATTGGAGAAGAAATTTATGGAATCAACCCTAATGACTTTAGCCCCATTAGTATATTTAAAGACGAGTATTACCAAGAATACCTTACAAATGATAACCATCCGTTTAAACTGGCCCTTTTAGATAATGACGTCTATAATTTTATCCCATCAGCACCCATGCGACTTCTCCATTGTAGTGGCGATGATAATGTTACATACGACAACGCTGAAGTTGCAATTGACTACTTTATAGAAAATGGCGCACAAAATGTTGAATTAGTTGACGGCGGAAACTTTGATCATAGTGAGTGTGCATCTATAGCTATTATAGGTGCAAAATTATGGTTTGATTCTATGGCAGAACTATGTGACCCAAATTCCAGCACGCATGAATTCAATAAAACCAATAAAAAAATCGTAAACAAAATAGACTTTTTAGGAAGAAGTATTATACCAGAAGACAATACAAAAAAATTTATTTACATATACAACGACGGTACAACTGAAAAAATAGCTAAGCTCAACAAATAAAATTACCTTATTAACTTAGCCAATTTTTTCTTTAAACTAGTATAAGGGGGATAAATAAATTTTGCAACTGAAAAACCCGACATTTGGAACAAAACAGATTTTTCATTGGAAAAAGCTAAGAAGCCTCTATTTCGCCCCACTTTTCCAATCCCACTATTATTTACACCACCAAATAATAAATATGGATTTGAATATTGCAACATACACTCATTAATAGCTACAGTGCCTGAAGAAGTAGATTTAATGAAATGGGATATTTTAGATTTTGATTTGGTAAATAAATATAATGCAAGTGCCTTTTCTTTAGAGTTGATAAAATCAATAACATCATCCAAATCAGTGTATTTTACAATAGGTAAGATAGGACCAAAAACCTCACTATTTAAAATAGGATTAGACCAGCTTTTTAATTGAATCAAGGTAAGTGGGAAGCTATTATTTTGGCTGGATTTTGGAGACTGATAATACAATTCCCCTCCGTTATCTAAACATTGATCTTTTAATACTTGAAGTCTACTAAAATGTTTCTCATTAACAACTGATGCATAATCAGAATTGTTTTCAAAAAATTTATCTAAAGTATGTTTTAAAGCAGTAATAAAATCATCATAAATCGCAGAATGCACAAAAACATGATTTACCGCAATACATGTTTGACCACAATTAACATATTTAGACCAAATGATTTTTTCTGCCGAAGACTTAATATTTGCATTTGAATCAACAACCGTATGATTCTTTCCCCCAAGCTCTAATGTAACTGAGGTTAAATTTTTTGCAGCCTCCCCCATGACAACCTTTCCTATTTCAGGGGAACCTGTAAAAAATATATGATCAAAATTTAATGAAATCAAATAGCCTCCAACTGAGGAATCTCCTTGTACAACACTAACCTCATTTTTATTAAATATTGAGGATATCATCTCGCTTAAAATATTGGAGGTAGATGGTGTATGCTCAGACGGTTTAACAACTACACAATTACCAGCTGCCACTGCTGAAACCAAGGGGTTTATGGTTAAGTTGAAAGGATAATTCCAAGGCGAAATTACTAAACACACACCCTTTGGTTCATAATAAATCTTAGACCTTGTTCCCAACAAGTGTAAAGGAGTCCATACTGACTTCCTATTAACCCAACTTTTAATATTTTTTAATGTAAAATCAATATGATTTAATATAGGGTTAATTTCAGTTGCATAAAATTCTGCAATAGGCTTATGGTAATCCTTTAAACAATTTTCAATAATATATTCCTGATTACTGCAAATCCAAGCACGTATTTGTTTAATTTTTGCAATACGATCTTGTACACTTAAATGTATTAATTGACTTGAAAAATACTTCTTTTGGTTAGACAGTAAGTTATCTAATTCTTTCATTTTTTAAAAATCATGTTTTTCTCTACAGTGCCATCATCATAAACTCTAATTAAAAATTGATTATTTTCAGATGTATTTCGACCTAAAACATCAAATTCAATTAAAATATTTTTTTCCAACCCTGTCTCTAATATATTAACAGTACCACAAGCTGCTTCACAGTCCTCAAGTGTCGAAAAGGGGATAATTCCGTTACACCCCCCCCACACAAACTCTTGACATGTAAATGTGTTTGAGTCAAAATAAAACGCCTGAAAAGCAGCATCACATGGACCAGGATCAGGCAAAAGTTCACATTGATCTACAATAGTTAAATCAAACCACTCACACCGTAAAAAATCATAAAAATTGGTATAAAGTTGTAGTGAAACATCAGGGGTAATAATAGCAGCATCCTGAATTTCAAGCACATGAATACTCTCCTCTACTATACCAAAAAAATTAACATTTTCTACAGCTATAGTATCACCAAAAGAATTAAATAATATAAAACCTGGATAAGAAAATAAAGGATCCCAAGAAGAGTTATATGCAACAACTGTAAACTGTGTTGGACTACTTTGATAAATAGACAAAATACTCAAATCTGAACAGTCTTCTATTAGATTACCATCACAATCAACATATTGATTAGGGGGATATAAACAAGACCCATCATCTAAATTTGCTGTTGGGTTATAATTACAAGCAATTTCATCTGTGCACCCAAGAATCCCACCTTCACACAAAGCATTATCTACACAATCATTCTCAACAGCTATTGGATCATAATTTACTGCCCATGGCTGGCCACAACCTGGAAAAATGCAGGAACCATCAGGGAAAGTTGCATTTGGATCATAATTACATGCCATTTGATCCACACAACCGAAAAACCAATCGGGGTTATCACCACAAGGAGGGTAACCTTGACACCAAGTAACGGAACAACAGCATGAACCATCATCGATAGTTGCTTCCGGAATATAGTTACTTGCATCTGATGAAGTACAACCATATATATCATCAAAATCACAGACACCATTGTTATTCAAATCAATACAAGAGCCATCACAATCAAATCCTTCAACTGGATATTCACAAGAACCATCATCAAAACCACCAGGTAAAATTGTAGGATCATAATTACATGCTTGTGGATCTGTACAGCCAAAAGAACAACTGGTATTCCAAAAAATATTTTGTTCAGGATCAGATATTATATCAAAACCAGCCCAGAAATTTTGACAATTTTGTTCTGACACTGAATAGTCACATTCAGATGTAGAAACATCAAAACAACAAGGAACATGACATACCCCGCAATCATCCAACATCCCGCATGATCCATCATCAATAACAGCATCCATATTATAATTACAAGCCGATTGATTTGTACACCCTAAATCCTCAGGGTTTCCTAAATATATATCTTCATCTCCTTCTTGATATGGAACATAAGAAAAAGGAAGAAAAAACATTTCACAAGTAGTATAATCACACCAATACATATTCTGTGGAGGATTGTTTGGATTTGTTGGATTACTAGCTGTGTTATCATATGTAGCATAAGCGTGTAACGTATACCCCTCAGGCAATTTTAACATATATTCAGGTTGATAAAAATTTTGCCAATTAAAATCCCAATCTGGAATACTAATAATAGGTATTGTATCACCATTATTCTCGGCATAAACTAACCATGACTTGCCAATCAAATGCATATGTGGAAGAATACTAATAAGACTCATATCAAAGGGAATTTGATATGACTGGTAATGGGTATATACTTGATTTGCAGGTATTTGAAGAGACACATCAACAATAGTTTCAACCTGCACTTCCCTTTCTACAGGCTCATCTTTAAAAAATAAATTTACTGAGCTCTGATCATACTCATCAATAGAACTTGGAGCATAATGTATTTGTATAGCAATATCTGCACCTGCAGGCAAAACTAAACCAATATCATTATTCCAAAGCGGAGGAAGCATGCCTGGAGCATAGCCAGCAGATAACTGAGGTATCTCGCCAACACAAAAACCACTTTCACATTCATAGCCATATTCTGGAGTAGAAGCATCTAATTCAGAACAAGCTCCAGAAGTATCAATATTTACTAAAACATGGTGCACAGCTGCCAGATTACCAGGAATTATTTCGATTGATTTCAAATACTGATCTTCTGTAAAATTTGTTTCAAATACAAAAACCCTGTAATCATCTTGATTATCACCTTCAATTAAATACTCTTCTTCCATTGTTAATACAAGATCAGGAGTTCCAATTGCTGAACCTTCAGCAAATTCAGGTATTTGAGCTTCTAATGAGGGGTCGCCCTGCATCATACCACCATCTACCCAATCAGAAATTAATTGTTTTTCCTCATCAGTTAAGCCTCTTTCGCCTAAAAAATTTGAATAATCAGTATCAGCATGCCATGGAGGCATATAACCAGATTCTGTCACATATTCAATCATCATTCCTAGTGAAGCTACCTCATTATAATTAGTAAACGGCATTGGGCCAGATGCGCCTACTCTATGACATTCTGTGCAATTATTATATATGATTGGAGATATATGTTCACTGTAGTTAATTTGAGAAAATAATATTCCTGGAAAAATAAAAATTAAAAAAATGTTTTTCATAATTTTGGCGTGATTTAAGATTAAAGCAATTTTAATAAAATATCAAATGAATTATTAATTCAAACTTGCTATTTATCAAATTAAATGAAACTTATAACAAAAATAACTAAAATTAAATTGAACTAAAATGAGAAGTACTATTACTTGTGACATGGAAGGCGTCATCGAAACAATGAATGATGGAGCTGAAAAAATTTTTGGATACAAAAAAGAAGAATTAATTGGGAAAAAGCGAGTATCAATCTTTTCTCCAGGAGAAATTGTATTGCAAAATGTAGCTGGATGGCTTGATACAGCAGTGAAAGAAGGAGAATACAAAGGAGAAACATATTTTTTAAATAAAAAAGGAGAAAAAATAAATGCCCAAATTAGAATCACACCTACATTTGCTAACGGAAAAGACAAACCACAAACTGGTTATTGTGGTGTCACTGAAGTAATAGAAAAAGATGTTCAAGTGCCAATTAATTTCTCTACGAAATTAGTTAAAGGACTAGCAATCACTCGTATGCCTTTTACATCTGCATCCCTACTACCTGTTTTTGTAATAGGTGCTTATTTTGCAGGCATCGGAGACGATCTTTTCAACACTTCTCTTTTTGTGCTAACAATATTTGGTATTCTAATTGCTCACTTAGGCATTAATGTCTTTAATGACTACTTTGATGTAAAAGATGGAACAGACGAAGAAAATGCAGAGTATTTTCAACAAGTTTCAGGTGGAAGTAGAGCAATTGAATTGGGACTGATTAGTTTAGCAGGTACAAGAAAATTAGCAATAATTCTAACTTTAATAGCACTAGCAATCGGAGCTTACATTCTAACTAATGTGAATCCTGCTAATATGGATGGAGTATGGCAAATATTAGTTGCTGGCCTATTACTAGGTTACTTTTATACAGCTAGACCACTAAGACTAGTAGCACGAAGAGGATTAGGTGAAATCGCAATATTTCTAGCATTTGGGCCCCTTTTAACTTTAGGAACAGGGTTTGCTATTTTTAATGGAGATTTTGGCAATAGTGAACATTTTTTAAATTGTATGCTAATTGGTATACCTATGGGACTATTAACAACTAACATATTGTTAATCAATGAATTTCCAGATATGAAAAGTGATGCTAAAACAGGCAAAAACCACCTCGTTGTTACTTTTGGAAAAAAAGCAAGCAGATGGATTTATCTTTTATTCTTAACTCTTGCTGTAGCATCATCTTTTTACATGTATCAAACAATAGCAAACCAGTATTTATTAATTCCAACTATATTTTGCTTATTATTTGGGCTTTATATTTTTAGACATATATTAAAACACTACGAAATGAGATCTCTTGTGGATGCTAATTGGAAAACGATAGGCCTGCAAGCACTTTATTCCATTTTACTATGTATTTGTTTGTTATTCGGATTTTAAAACATACTTGAAATGAACAAAATTGAGCCCTTCGGGGCTCATTTTTTTTGATTAAATGCTTATTTTTGTAACTAGATGCCCCCTATTTATTAAGTCGAAATAATATTAAAATCATACTTATGAAAAAACTATTACTAACTATTTTAAGTTTAATGACATTATACTCTTTTTCACAAACTACTCACACTGTTAACGGAGGAATGTCTGGCAACACCTTTTATTTTACACCTGAAAACCTAACTATAGAACAAGGAGATATCGTTGTTTGGATTAATGATTCAGGGTGTCACGATGTTAATGGCATAACTAATTCAATTACAAATGAACCATTTAATAATCCTGAAAGTTTTGCATCTGATGTAACTTGTGAAGTGGGAGCCGAAATATTTACATACACCTTCAGCATTCCTGGTCAATACAACTACGACTGCTCAGTAGGTTCACATGCTGCTAACGGAATGGTGGGAACTATTACAGTGAATGAAGCTGAATCAGGGTGCGAAGATGATAATACTACTGTTGAGTCAGTTTTAGGAAACTTCTCTATTGATAATTGCACTGCTCTTGTGACTTATTTAAATGCTAATTACGGATATGACCTAGTTACATCTTGTAGTTGGAATGGTCAACCAATGATTGATTTGGGTGGATTGACTATAGGAGATATTTGCCAATGCACATGTGAAGAAGTACAGAACACCTCAATTATTGAATCTAACATAACTGAAAAATATTTGTTTTCTATCAATATAAATGGCTCAATTATTCAGCATACCGAAAAAAACACAATTGTTTTTGATGTGTACGACTCAGGAAAAATAATCAAGAAGTTGGTTGGTAATTAATACTTAATACTATCCGTTACTTACGATTCTGTTTAAAACTTAAAAATAACAGTAACCAACTTATAATTAAGCTTACTCCTCCAAAAGGAGTAAGCAACCCCCATATTGAATTATTTGTTAGGCACAATACATATAAAGAACCTGAGAAGAATAAAATACCTAATAAACACGTGTAAAATGCATAATTAATTATGCGTTTGTGCGAGTAATTATATACAATGCCTATAAATAAAATTAAAAAAACGTGATAAAATTGATAATTGACAGCAGTTTTATAAGTGTCCACCCTACCTAAAGAAATTAAATAAGGTTCTAATAGATGTGAACCAAGAGCGCCTAAAATCACAGTAAAAGCACCTAGTAAAGAGCCCGTAATTAATATACATCTATGCATTAAAAAATTCCTTTTGCCAATAAATAAGGAATTAAAAGCCATAGCAAGCCCTTAGTTAAAAAAAATATAAATAAAGCAAAAGCTACAGTCCAACCCTTTTTTTTAATTAGAATTTTGAAGCCATCTTCCTGATAAATTTTTTTCCACTCTTTAAGCCAAGAAAAATTTAAAATTTTTTTCATATCTATAAATATATTTACAAAAAAAGCCGCATAACGGCTTTTAGTGCGGTCTGGACGGGACTCGAACCCGCGACCCCCTGCGTGACAGGCAGGTATTCTAACCAACTGAACTACCAGACCAATAAATTAGAATTGCAAATATATATTAAATTACATTTTCAAACAATACTATTATTGAATTATATTATTAAGTGCTAAACGATAACCATCTAAACCTAAACCAACAATTGATCCCTTGCACACCCTACTTAAAAGAGATTTTCTTCTAAAATCCTCCCTGGCATAAATATTGGAGATATGAACTTCTATCACCGGAGTGGTAATCAGATCAACACAATCTGCTATTCCTACTGATGTATGGGTGTATCCTCCTGCATTTAATATAATATAATCATAAGAGAAACCTACTTCTTGTAGTTTATTAATAAGATCTCCTTCAACATTCGATTGGTAATAATCTATTTCTAGTGATTGAAAGGTTGATTTTAAGAATTTTAAATAATCATCAAAAGATTTACCCCCATATACTAATTTATTTCTTAATTCTAATAAATTTAGATTGGGACCATTGATGATAATTACTTTCATTATTTTAAATTTATGAATTATAAATATATTAAATGAACTGGGAAATCTGTTTAAAATCTTATTATAACTATATTTTAATTGAAAGAAATCTATCTAAAAATAGTGTAGAAGCATACATGAGAGATTTACAGCAATTTGCTAAATTCAACAAAAAAGTAAAACCATCAAAGATAAAAAGAGAACATATTTTAAATTATATCAATGAAATCAATGACAGTAATATAAACCCTAGAAGTCAAGCTAGAATTTTATCAAGTATTAAAAGTTTATACAATTTTCTAATATTTGATAATCAAATCAAAGAAGATCCCTGTAAACATATTAAATCCCCTAAGATTGGTTCAAAAATACCAGAAATTCTAACTGTACAAGAAATTGATTTAATCATAGCATCTATTGACTTAAGTAAAGAAAATGGAGAAAGAAATAGAGCAATTATTGAATGTCTATATTCATGCGGACTAAGAGTGTCTGAGCTTATATCATTACAAATATCTAACATCGAATATGACGACAATATTATTAAAGTGATGGGCAAAGGAAATAAGCAAAGAATTACACCATTGAGCAAAACACTAAAGAAATATCTAAAAAATTACATTCAATATATTCGATCTAAACAAAAACCAAATAAAGAAAATATGGATATTGTCTTTTTAAATAGAAGAAATAAAAAAATATCTAGAGTGATGATTTTTAATATTATAAAACAACAAGCCAATTTAGCTGGAATTAAAAAGAATGTCAGTCCACACACATTAAGACATTCTTTTGCCACACATTTAGTAGAAGGAGGGGCAGATTTAAGAGTAGTACAAGAAATGCTTGGTCATGCAAATATCACAACCACAGAAATATATACACATCTAAATAATCAATATCTAAGAGAAGAGATTATTAACTATCACCCTCGCTCATAAATGGGATTAATAAATCGGCCACCACCTGCGACACATATCTTATCGAATGTACACCATCTAGAGAAGGCCCAGCACACCAAACAGTTTTATAGGTAGCATCTAATGCTGACTTTCTGAACATTTGAGTACCTTTAAGCCATCTAAATGCTTTAAAATACTTCTTTAACCACTTATTCTTAAATAAGAATCTCTCAAAACGATTAGCTTTTAAAGTCATTTTTTGAACATACGGTGTATTAATAATGGTGCATTTCGATCCACTAATTCGATCAGTTACAACAATATCTTGAGCTGTGTATTCTACTATAGCCTGCTTGTAATCATCAGAAATATCAGCTTCATGGGTTGCAATAAATGGAGTACCTATGGAAACCCCGCATGCTCCTAGAGATAAAAACTTTTTTAATTCACTACCATTAGACACTCCACCAGCAGAAATAACTGGTATAGAACAGTTATTTACTAATAAAGGTATTAATTCTTCTGGTGACATTGGACCCAAATGACCGCCTGCCCTATTATTAACAGCAATTAATGCATCAGCCCCCAAAGCTTCAACTTTTTTAGCATACTCTAGATTAACCACATCACAAAAAACTTTAATTCCCTTAGGTTTACAGCTATCGATTGTTGATTTGGGATTTCCCAAAGAGGTTATAATATAGTCAACACCTAATTCAACACAAACAGCTAATTGTTCAGCCATTTTAGCATTAAACTTGTTTACAATTAAATTAATACCCAGAGGGCCACTACAAGTGTTTTTAACTTCTTTAATAGCATTACGAAGTTCGGATACCGTTCTATAGTTCATAGCTGGAATACAACCTGTTATACCAGCATTACTAGCTGCAATCACCATTTTAGTATTAGACACTAAAAACATAGGTGCTTGAATAATTGGGAAACTTATGCCCAACATACGTGTTAAATCTGTATTTAATTGAGGTGTCATTTTCTATATTTTAATAGGTTTTTTGTTACCCAATACTTATAACCCAGTAATAAAAAATGATAATTCGTAAAATTTTGCATTTTATGTTTATATAACTTTGGCAAAAACACCTTGTTAATAAATGATAAAAAAGAAAATAGATAATACATAAATTATTAGTAATTTCATTTGAATAATAAGACAATTTAAAAAAAAAAAAATTAAAAATGGAACAATTAGTTGATAGTCTAAAACAATTTTTTATTAACCTAGAAAACCCTATTCTACAAGCATTTGTAGGTGGTTTATTTACATGGATGTTAACTGCTATTGGGGCATCTCTTGTATTCTTTTTTAAATCTACAAGTAGAAAAACTCTTGACATGTGCTTAGGTTTTACTGGAGGTGTAATGATTGCTGCTAGTTTTTGGTCTTTACTTTCTCCAGCAATACAATCTGTTGAAATTCAACAAGAATTAGGCATTACTAATATGCCAATTTGGTTTGCTCCCGCAACAGGTTTTTTACTTGGAGCTTTATTCTTGTATTATCTTGACAAAAAAATTCCTCATTTGCATTTATTTCAATCTGTAGAGAAAGCAGAAGGTCCAAAAACTAATTTAAAAAAAACTGAATTACTTGTCTTAGCCATTGCACTACACAACATACCTGAAGGATTAGCTGTAGGAGTAGCATTTGGTGCACTAGCACATGGCATGGATATTGGTATAGAGTTAGGTGGAGCAATTGCTCTGGCAATTGGCATGGGCTTACAAAATGCTCCTGAAGGATTTGCCGTCTCTATGCCACTAAGAAGACAAGGTTTAAGTAAATTCAAATCCTGGCAATGGGGACAATTGTCGGCTATTGTGGAGCCTATATTTGCAGTAATTGGAGCAGCTATTGTTATTTCAATTTATCCAATATTACCATACGCACTAGCTTTTGCAGCAGGTGCTATGATTTTTATTGTTGTAGAAGAAGTTATACCTGAAAGTCAAAGCGGTGGTAATACCGATCTCGCCACTATGGGCTTAATTGCAGGTTTTATTGTTATGATGATTTTAGATGTGTCATTGGGGTAAAACATCATGGATCAAAAAAAGAAAATAATTAGTAATAATAAAAAGGCCTATTATTCATATAGCATATCCACTACATTTTTATCTGGAATTCAACTACATGGGGCTGAAATTAAATCCATACGTTCAGGACAAGTAAATATATCTGAAGCATTCTGTATTATATCACAAAATGAATTATGGATTAAAAATATGGATATTAAAAAATATCAGTTTTGTCACAACGTAGACTATAATCCTACAAGAGAGAGAAAACTATTACTAAATAGAATAGAAATTAAAAAAATTAAAAAACAATTAAACGAAAAGGGTATGGCCGTCATACCTGTCAAACTACTCATTAATGAAAAGGGGTTCGCAAAAATTGAAATTGGCCTAGGAAAAGGAAAGAAACTATATGATAAAAGAGAAACCCTGAAGAAAAGAGATGCCCACCTAGAAATAGAGAGAAAAAAAAGGGAGAAATAAATTCTCCCTAATTTCAAAATAAATTGAGTAGCGATTAGAAATAGTAATTTATTTTTATAACTGTATTATTAGAGTTATTGCCAATTATAAACGAAGTTTGATTATCTGTAACATGCATTGTCGCTCCATAATGATATTCAGCTCCAATAGCAATCTTAGATAAAAAAAAGTACTCACAACCTATAAACATCGAGGTCATAATATGCATATTATAACCATCTTCATAGATAATAGTAGGTATAGAAAGCCAATCACTAGAATCAAATTTTTCCCCTATACCAATAAAACCATTATATCCCCACATGCCTTGTAATCTAGTAGAACCTCGTCGATTTTCAACACCATACCCCAATCCCATACTCCAAGTTTCTAACTTGGTGTCAAAATTAGCACCAAATGTATATCGAATTGCCCTTTTTTCAGACACAAAATGTTTCATGTAAAAATATAAATCATCGCCAAATGATGGCACATTCAAACTAGAATTATTACCTGTTAACACATCAGAAACAAAATTAAAAAAAGGATCTGCAGACATCCCAATAGACCAGTCTTTTTCCTCTGGTAATATATTCTCACCATTCTTACTTGTTATGTTCTGTGAATAAGAAATAGAGCTAATAAGGAATAATAAAAAAAATATCTTCTTCATAACTAGAACGGTTTTTACAAAATTGAGTAAAATATATCTTGTTAACTGATTAATTCAAGATTAATACAAACAAGGATATGTTAATATGTTTGAAAATGAATAAAAAAAATGGGGAGTGAACTCCCCATTTTTGATTACAATAAATAGAAAATACTAAAAAGTATATCTAAATGACCATGCAAGACCTAAAGTAGATTGTGACTCATTAGATCCAAAAGAACTAACTTCTAAGCCTGGCATATTATACTTAAGCATTGGC
>NZUB01000031.1 GCA_002696965.1 Flavobacteriales bacterium
TTTATCAAAGTTATATAAGAATTATAGTTTCAATAAGTATTTTAGCTGCTGGTCTTATAATAATTAATAATTCATCGAATACGTTTAATAATAGACTTAACTCTATTATAACTGAATCCAAGAATTTTTTTCATTTATTAGAATACTCCTCAACTAATACAAGTGAATTAACAGTCACTGACACACCAATGGGTGATAGATTAACTTATTTAATTAATTATACGACATTGATTAAAAAAAACTTGTTACTTGGATGTGGAACAGGTAAATCGTTAAAGGAATATAATAATTTGAAAAATAAAATTTTTCCAAATTTAATAGCTCGTCCTCCACATAATAATTACTTATTTGTTTTGGCAGAAGTTGGGCTAGTAGGTTTGATTTTATGGCTAAATATTTTTATTCAGTTGTTTGTGGAAATCTATAAAAAAAATGATTTAAAACCCTCTCTAGTGCTTAAATTATTTATACCCATGCTATTTTTATTAATTTGTCTTACTGATGAGTATTTGGTTCGCCATAACCCAACATTGTTTTTTTGTTTTTTTACAACTCTTTTTTGTGTTAATGCTAAAGTTAATTTTAAATTGTAAGCTGTGTGTCTTTTAAAAATAAATACGTTTAATTCGTCTAGAAAGAGTAGCTGTAATTTCATAAGGAATAGTATTTAATTCTTTTGCTAAATCCCAAATAGATCTTTTTTCACCAAAATATAACACATCATCCCCAATTGAAACATTCTCTAATTCAGATAAATCAATTATACAACTGTCCATAGAAATATCCCCAATTGTCGGCAACAGCTTATCATTATATAAAAAATTTAATTTTCCATTACCCCAATGCCTTTGTAAACCATCAGCATAACCAAAAGGTAAAACACCTATTTTCATTTTTTTCTTAACAATATAACTTCTTTGGTAGCCAATAGTGTCACCTGGATTAACTAATCTTATATCTGAAATAGCACATCTTAACTCAGCTATAGCATGTAAATTTTTATTATTAATACACCCATAGAGCAAAATTCCCGATCTTATCGAGTGTGGTTTTTTAAATTCAAATTGCCTTAAAAAAGCTGATGAATTAAAAATATGATAATTAACACTATAGGGTAATGTGGTTTGTAATACTTCACAAACATTTTCAAATTGATTGATTTGATTTTGGGTAAAAAGATCATCTTTCACATTACCAGCAGATGATAAATGAGAATATATAGATTTTATTTTAACCCTTTTTAATTTTTCTAATTTACTAATTACTTTTGGCAAATTAGACACATCAAAACCCCATCTATTCATCCCTGTATTAATCTTGATATGTATATAAATAGTGTCTTTGAAAAGGATCTTAGGTAACTTTTCATTTTGGATTAGCTGAGTTAACATTGATAAAATTTCATCATTATAGATAACCGGTTGTAGATTATTTTCAAGAATAATCTGCAAATTATAAACCCCTGGGTTCATAACCATTATAGAGCCCTCAATCCCATGATTTCTGAGCCGAAGTCCTTCATCAAAATCTGCTACACCAAAAGAACTAACACCTAAATTTTGTAATTTTTCAGCAATAAATATATCACCATGGCCATATGCATTTGCTTTAACCATAGCAATAATACTAGATATGTTGCAATAGCTTTTTAAAAAATTAACATTATGTGCCAATTTAGATAAACTAACATATAATCTCGTGCCAAATAGTTTACTTTCCATTCTCACAATTTATTTTCTGGAAACATGATTCACAAAGTGCTTCATAAAAATTTTTATTTCCAATTAAAAATTGATTCTGAGAAACTGTGTTTTTTCTATGAGAATAACTAGCCTCTTGTGAGCAATAATTACATATTGCTTTTAATCTAGTCACTGAATCAGATAAAGAAATGATATCTTTCATAGATCCAAATGGTTTGTTTAAATAATCTTTATCAAGTCCTGCTATTATAACCTTAATATTTTGACTTTTTAAATACTTTAGGTCTTGAATAATAGATTTATTAAAAAATTGAGCTTCGTCTATACCCACAACTTTAATATTTGTTAAGTTTTTAAAAATTTCCGATAAATTATTCACTCTTATTGCTCTTTTAGCGATACCGTTATGAGTAGATATTTGATCCCCTTCAATACGATTATCCATCATTGGCTTTACTAACAAGTACTGTTCCTTTAATAAATTTAATCGATTTAAAAGTTCAGTTGTTTTTCCAGCAAACATGCAACCCGTAATAACCTGAAGTTGTTTCATGATAAGTTATAATTATATATATATTTAAAATTAGTAATTTCACAGTTAGTATGGAAAGAGTTATTTATATAATTCCAACACCCATTGGAAATTTAGAAGATATTACACTGCGTGCAATAAGAATTTTAAAAGAGTCAGACCTTATACTTGTAGAAGACTCTAGGGTAACTAGAAAACTTTTAAATAATTATAATATTACAACCAAAATGATAAGCTACCATGCATTTAATGAGCATAAAAAAACAGATGAAATAATTGATAAAATTGATGCTGGTTTCAAAATATCCTTAGTATCTGATGCTGGTACACCAAGTATTTCTGACCCAGGATTTTTATTAATTAGAGCCTGCATAAAACATAATATCACCATTGCCTGTTTACCCGGCCCAACAGCTTGCATAACTGCATTGGTTAAATCTGGTTTGCCTTGTGATAAATTTCATTTTGAGGGCTTCTTGCCTGTTAAAAAAAAAAGAGCCAAGTTGTTAAATATAATTTCAAATTATGAAAATACCACAATTATATATGAGTCGCCTCATAGAATCTTAAAAACATTAAATGATCTAAACCAATTCTGTGGAGAAAGAAATGTTGTTGTCATAAAAGAAATATCAAAGGTATATGAAACTGCATATAGAGGTAACATACGAGAGGTTATTGATAGTATTTCTAACTCTAAATTAAAAGGTGAATTTGTAATTATACTAGATGGGAAAAAATAAAAAAATTATTATTGCTGGCCCATGTGCTATTGAAACAAAAATGCAATTTTTTGAGACAATAGAGAGCATTTATCATGATATTGATATGATCCGTTGTGGTGTATGGAAAGCTCGCACTTCTCCTTATAGTTATTCTGGCCAGGGTGAAAAGGCACTAGAGTGGATACAAGATGCACAAGAAAAATATAAGATTTGTTGTGCTATTGAAATAGGAACATTAAATCATCTTAATTTAGCTCTCAAATATCAGATCCGGCACTTTTGGATAGGAGCAAGAACAACTGGCAACCCATTCGCTGTGGAGGAAATTTCACAAAATTTAAAAAATAAAAATGTAGAAATATGGATTAAAAACCCCATTTTTCCTGATTTGCAACTCTGGATAGGAGCTATTGAAAGGTTCAAAAAAAATAAAACCAATAGTATTAAATTGATTCATCGTGGATTTTTCTTAGAAAATTCTAAAAAGTATCGAAACCAACCTAGATGGGACTTGTTAAAAAAAATTCAAAAAAAGTACCCAAAAATACCCATCATATGTGACCCCAGTCATATTTCTGGTAAACGCACATTAATTAAGGGGATTTGTGAAAAAGCATTAAAGCAAAAAGTAGATGGTTTAATGATTGAAGTTCATCAAAAACCAAATAAAGCATTAAGTGATTCTCAACAACAATTATCTCCAAAAAAATTTAAAAAACTATTAATAAATCTGGGGTTAAAATAATCGCCCCAATTCCTTTTGGATTTTTTTTTCTAAATTACTAAGATTAGAAAAATTTTGTAATGTTTTTTCATCATCTATTTCTATGCTCTTTAGCTTTAATAATGAATCTTGGACCATATCCTGAACTCTCTTTAATTTAAACCTTAAAATAGATTCTTTTGTAATAGCAAATAGTCTATCTTCCTCTTCTAATACAATAATATCTTTTTGCTTCCAATTACTTAACAAATACTTTTGTCCAATCACAAATGCAGCTAAATCTCTAATAGATTGGCTATTATGAGACAAAAAATTATCTTTTGAAATACTATTATTTGTACTTAAATTGGTTTTAACATAAGAAAACACATCTTGAAATAATTCAACACTAAATACGATATTATCCCTATCTAATTCTGAGCAAATGAAATCCGCAACATTAAACTGTTGTTTATCAGATGAAGAATATAATGATGTCCCGTAATTAATAAATAATCTAATTAATTGAAACTCTTCAATATATCTTGACTGTAAATCTGACATTGTGAGATTACTACTGTCTCTATTCTCTAATTTCTTGCCCCCAGAAGATTCTGATAAATTTTTGCTACTTATATTTGTTTTTTTTAGTTCAATTGTTAAATCATTTTCCGAAATATTTAACAACTTGGACGCTTTTCTTAAATGTAGTGCTTGAGATATTGTATCGTCTATTAGTGCAATAGATGATACAATATCTTTAGTAACTTGAATTAACCCAACCGTATCTGAATTATTAGACACCTTATATTTAAACTCTATAAAATCTATTGCATTCTCTTTGAAGAATTCATAGATCTCCTCATATGATTTCTTTGTAACAAAGGAAGCTGGATCATCATTTTGAGGTAATTGTAATACTTTGGGAAACATATTTTGTTTTAAAACGATATCAATAGCTTTTAATGTTGCTGATAATCCGGCATTATCTGAATCAAATAACATCACTATATTATTGGTAAATCGTTTTATTAATCTTACCTGTTCATTTGTTAACGCTGTTCCACAATTAGAAACTACATTTTTAATTCCTGATTGATATAATGCCATCACATCTGTGTAGCCTTCAACAATATAACAGAAATCCAATTTTTTAATATGTTTTTTAGCTAAATGTAATCCATATAATAATTTCGACTTTTGATACAACTCTGAACTATCTGAATTAAGATATTTAGCTTTTTTAACATTTCCTTCCAATACCCTCCCGCCAAAACCTAAAACCTGTCCCGTAATACTATGAATTGGAAATATTAAACGCCCTGCAAATCTATTTTGATATTTTTCGTTTACAATACGTGTTTTTAATAATAATTCGGTGCTATATCCCGCTTCTTTAGTTGATTCTATTAACTTTTTATCAACTTTAGGGCAAAACCCTAGTTCAAAATCTTGAATAGTAGAATTATCAAAACCTCTAGAATATAAATAATCTATAGCTAACGTATCTTCGCCCATTAAATTATCGCAAAAATATTTTTTCGCAAAATTCAAAACTAATAGGGCCGCCTCTCTTTCGGTTGCTTTTTTTTGAGCATCTGCATCCAATTCAATAAATTCAACATCTATATTATATTTCTTAGCTAAATATAATAAAGCTTCCGGATAAGTATATTGCTCATGTTCCATTAAAAATGAAACTACATTTCCTCCTTTGCCAGAGCTAAAATCCTTCCAAATCTCCTTGCTGGGAGAAACTACAAAAGATGGCGTTTTTTCATCATTAAACGGACTTAAGCCTTTATAATTTGCTCCTGTTTTTTTTAAAAGAACAAATTCTGAAATTACCTCTTCAATAATTGCAGTATTAAAAATTTCATCTATTGTTTTTTTTGAAATTCTCATTTATTTTTTCCTCTCAATTAAATAGTCAAGCAACTGTTTTAATACATCTTGATAAATAGTTTCTTCAAAATTAGCAAGAATTGTTTTTGATTCCGAATAATATCTATTTACAACTACCTCTGCTAATTCTATTCCTTTATATTTTTTTATTAAATCATATATTGAATATATCTCTTCTGTTGTAGTTTTTTTGCTTCTTAAAATCTTGTAAACTTTTCGTTTTTCTATTACATTCATTTTGTTCAATGAAATTAATAAAGGGAAGTTAATTTTACCCTCTTTTATGTCATTACCAAAAGATTTACCACTAATTATTGATTTAGAAGTGTAATCCAAAATATCATCTTTAATTTGAAAAAGTATACCTATATTCATTCCCAAAGTTTTCAACTGTTCAATAGTTTTACTATCTGCATCAGAATTCAAGGTGCCTATTAAAAAAGCAGTCTTAAACAATGAGCCTGTTTTAAGGCTTATAATTTTATAAAAATCTTCCTCCGTTAAATTTAATCTTTTTGTTTTTTCAATTTGGATTAATTCCCCTTCGACAATTTCTTGTACTACATTAGAAATCAATGATAGCATATCATAATCCGAGTGTTGAACAGATAATTTAAGTCCTTTTGCTAAAAAATAATCACCTGTCAAAACTGCAATTTTGTTTTTCCACATCGTATTGATTGACAAAGCAGACCTTCGTAATTGTGCATCATCCACAATGTCATCATGAATTAATGTAGCAGTATGTAATAATTCTATTAATACGGCACCGCGATATGTTTTATCAGAAATATTATTGATTAAACCTGCAGATAATATTGTGCAAATAGGTCTGATTTTTTTACCTGGATTATGACTTAAATACTTTGTAACTCTATGAAGTAATACAGCCTTTGTAGATAAGGCAGCTTGAAACCGCTGATTAAATACATCTAATTCGTTTTTTATTTTTTCTAAAAAATCTATCACTTCTTATTTTGAGTTGCTAATTGTCCGCAGGCAGCACCAATATCTTCACCCCTGCTTCTTCTAAACTTAACCAATATCTTATTTTTTTCTAATAAATCCATAAATATTTTTGTGGATCTTTTAGAAGATTTTTGATAAGGTATATTTGCAACTTGATTATACTCGATTAAATTTACTTTACTAGGTGTTTTTTTACAAAAATCAATTAAATCTTTAGCATCTTGAATAGAATCGTTAATGCCATTTAATAAAATATACTCATAGGTGGGTTTTATCTTTGTTTTATGATAAAAATAATCTATTGCTATTGCTAAATCTTTTAAACTATTTGACTTATTAATTTCCATAATTTTTGTTCTTACTTTATCATTTGCTGAATGTAAAGAAATTGCCAAATTAAATTTAGGATTTAAATCTGCTATACGCTTTATAATTTTAACAATACCTGCTGTTGAAACTGTAATTCTTTTAGCAGATATATTAAGTCCTTGCTTTGATGTAATATGACTAATACTATTTAATACATTAGTGCTATTTAAAAACGGCTCGCCCATACCCATGTATACAATATTAGTTATTGGTTTATTGAATTTTCTTAAAGAGAATTCATTAATTAAAAAGACTTGATCATATATTTCACCAGCAGACAAATTTTTATATAATTTTAATTTACCTGTGGCACAAAATGTACAAGCCAAACTACAGCCTGCTTGAGATGAAATACATGCTGTATATCTATTTCGATGTGGAATTAAAACCCCTTCAACGACTTTATTTTGATTCAGTTGAAATAAAAATTTTACTGTACCATCTAGACTAGATTTATAATCGTGAAGTGTTAAGCTATTAATACTAAAAGTAGAATCTAACAACAATCTGTCATCTATTGACAGACTGGTCATTAAATTAAAATCTAGCACCCTGTGCTTCCACAGCCATTCGTAGACTTGATTGGCTCTAAATTTCGGTTTATTGTTCAAACTAAAAAAGTCTTCAATCTGTAACTTACTTAAGCTTCTAATATCTGGCCGTAATTTATTCATTTAATATTTTTAAAAAAATCATAAATATGTGGAGCTATATAATAGTCCATGGGTGTTGTAATTTTAATATTATATTCTCTACCTGGAACTTCATTTATTTTAGGTTCTTTCGGGTTTTTGAAATGCTCATATACTGATGCATCATCAAAAATATTAGATAATATAGACGCATTATTGCCATCTTTGAAGATTAAATGATATAACTTTTCATAACTTTTTTCAATTAAATGGAACTTGAAAACCTGTGGGGTTTGTGCTGTTTTATAATGTAGCCGGTTAATAGAATTAGTTGTTGTTAAATTACTTACAGAACTTTTAACTTCACTTCTTCTTAAAGCATTTTTTAACGAAATTACTGGAACAGCACTACCGTATATTTTAGCATTACTAATTAATTGGGATATAAAAATTGAATCAATAAATGGTCTAGCTCCATCATGGATGCTAATAATATCATCTTTGTGGCATTGATTTTCTTGAATAATTTTTTGTATTCCTAAATATACTGTCTCAAATCTTTTTTGTCCACCTTTAAAAAATTTGTGATTTATATTAAAATTATATTTTTTTTTCAAACTAGCCCATTCAGAAACATAATCTTGAGGCAACCCTATATAGATTTTACATTTAGAATCCGATTTCAAAAAAGCATAAGCACTATGCATAATTATTGGGACACCTTGTATCTCTAAAAATTGTTTTGGAGTTTTGCTGTTGAGCCTAGTACCTTGACCGCCACCTAATATTAATACATAATGAGCCATGATTAAATTATCAGCATACAGTCACCATAGCTTAAAAATTTATATTTTTCTTTAATTGCTTCTTTATAAGCCCTCATAATTAAATCATGGCCGGCAAATGCTGAAACCAACATTAAAACAGTAGATTTTGGCGCATGAAAATTAGTCAACAATGAATTAGCAATCTGAAATTTATAGGGGGGGAAAATAAACTTATTAGTCCAGCCTTCAAATGGTTTTAATGTTTGATATGAAGACACTGGAGTTTCAACTGCTCTAATAGAAGTAGTTCCTATTGCACAAATTTTTCTTTTATTTTTTATTCCCGTATTAATTATGTCTGCCACACCAGAATTAATAAAAACTTCTTCGGAATCCATTTTATGCTTTGATAAATCTTCCACTTCTACTGGACGAAAGGTCCCTAACCCAATGTGTAATGTTATTTCTGGTAAATGAACTCCTAGTATTTCTAATTTTTTTAATATGATTTTACTGAAATGTAACCCCGCAGTTGGTGCAGCTACAGCTCCCTTATGTTGAGCATATACTGTTTGATATTTTTCTTCATCTTCTTTTGTTGGCTCCCTTTTTATGTATTTTGGCAAAGGTGTTTGCCCCAGCTTCTCAATCGTCTGTTTAAACTCTGTATACGGAGCGTCATGTAAAAATCTTAATGTTCTTCCTCTAGAAGTAGTGTTATCAATGACTTCTGCAATCAATTCATCATTTTCTCCAAAATATAATTTATTTCCTATTCTTATTTTTCGGGCTGGATCTACAAGCACATCCCATAATCTACTTTCTTTATTAAGCTCTCTCATTAAGAAAACCTCTATTTTAGCACCCGTTTTCTCTTTATTACCATATAATCTAGCAGGTATAACTTTTGTATTATTTAAAACCATAACATCATCTTCTTCGAAATAATCTAAAATGTCTGTGAATTTTCGATGCTCTATCTGCCCAGAATCCTTATGGATAACCATCATTTTTGATTCATCTCTATTAACAAGTGGTTCGACTGCTAGTAGTTCTGGTGGTAATTTAAAGTCGAAATGGGATAATTTTAGCTTCAGCATGTAATTATAATTTTACAGAATATGCACGCAAATATACAAAATTATCAAATGTGATTTTTATTAAATAAATAGGTCATAAAAAATCCTCAATATCTACAATATTTATAGCATGATCTAATTTATACTTTCCTATTGAGTCCCTCGACAATGCATATAAGTATGCTCCACAGCCTAGTTTGTGACCAATATCGTTCACTAAAGTGCGAATATATGTCCCCTTACTACATGTTACCCGAAACTTAACAAATGGCAAATCAATACTTAATACTTGTAAATTATAAATAATTATTTTTCTTTGTTTAATATCAATACTTAACTCTCCTCTTCGTGCTTTTTTATACAACGGCTCTCCTTGCATTTTAATAGCAGAAAAAATGGGTGGAGTTTGAGCAATTTCTCCAATAAAAGATGAAAAAGATGTTGATATTTGATCCCGTGTAATAAGATCATATGGTTTAATATTTTTCTCTCTTGTTTCACCGTCAAAACTATCTGTAACAGCACCTAATTTTAGAGTCCCCGTATATGTTTTATCAAGATTGGTAAAGTTGTGAATGATTTTTGTTTTATTACCTGTACAAACAAGTAGCAGGCCTGTAGCTAAAGGATCTAGAGTGCCTGCATGACCAACTTTTATTTTATTAATATTGTATTTTTTTTTTATACTGCTTCGAATTTTTTTTACAACATCAAAGGATGTCCATTCTATGGGTTTATTAATTAATAAAACTTTTGAAAGTTGATTGTCCTGCATGATGATGTTTTATATAAAAAAGCCTAAAATAGCGACAAGGATACAATACAAGCCAAAATACTTTAAATTATTATGTTGTACAATTGATATCATATACTTACAAGCAAATACTCCCGAGATAAATGATGTAATAAAAGCTATTACTAAACCTTTCATTTGTGCAAAATCTAGCTGTATTTCTGATGAAGTAAATATAATTAATTCTAAAAAAGTAATACCAATAATGGGTAACAGCACCATAATAAATGAAAAATCTGCTGCATTTTTTTTGTCAATTTTTAAAAATAAAGCTGTAGAAATTGTAGCACCTGATCTAGATATTCCAGGCAATATAGCAACCGCCTGTGCCAAGCCTATAAGAAACGCATAATAGTAGCTAATCCTTTTTTCACCTAGAGAAAAAAAGGTGGTTGAGAGTAATACACAGCCTGTTATAAATAACATAATTAATACTATTAAAATGGAATTATTAAACAATTCTTCTACATAATCTTTTAAAA
>NZUB01000032.1 GCA_002696965.1 Flavobacteriales bacterium
CAAATATTAATAATGAATATATCAGTGATTTCTTCATGTTATTTTTTTAATGTGCTGTAATCCCCGATATTTAGTTCAGTTGCATTGGGACTGTATTCAACAAACTTGCCTATTATTGAGTTTTTCAAATGTGCACCACTAATAGTGCAATTAGATTGTATAATTGTATCTGTGATTACTGAGGATGTTATAACCGTGTCTTTGCCAATGCTTACATTTGGGCCAATTTTTGAATCTTTTATCACCACACCCGAATCAATAAAACATGGTGGCTTAATAATTGTATTAGAAAAATCTTGATATTGTATTTTTTGTGTTTTTAATAATTCTTTGTGAGAGGAAAGTAGTGTTTTAGGGGTTCCAAAGTCAAGCCATTTATTTATTTTATGTGCAGTGAATTTTAAATTTTTATTTTTTAAATTTTCTAAAGCGGTCGTCAACTGATATTCCCCCTTTTCAATTATTTTTTCATCTAAAATATATTTTAGCTCTCTTAATAAATACTGGCCATTTTTAAAAAAATACATTCCTACAATTGCCAAGTTTGATGTTGGGCGTGTTGGTTTTTCTATAAAATCTGTAATATGACCCTTTGAGTTAGTTTTGACAACACCATAAGCGCTAGGATCTTCAACCTCTTTCACAAATATACACCCGTCTGAATCTGAGGAGAAATCTAATTTAGTTTCAAAAATAGTATCTGAAAAAACAATGAGAATTGGTCCCGACAATAGTTCTTTGGCAGAATATATAGCATGCGCCGTGCCTTGCGGAGAACCCTGATAAAAAATCCTGCAAGAAAGATGATTTTTATGTGCAACCTGTTGTAGCATTTTTTCAATCTTTACATCCTTCTTTTCAAGAATAAATCCAATGTTTTTGATTTTTTTTCTTGATTCTTTTGCCACAAGATCTACAATTCTTTGTACTATAGTTTTTCCCGCAATTTCTATTAGTGGCTTGGGCGTTGTTAATGTTTGTGGGCGTAATCTAGTTCCCCTTCCAGCCATTGGAATAATCAAATTCATATATCTAGTTTGTTCCTGTACTACCAAAGCCCCCTAAACCTCTCTCCGTTAATGTTGGTTTTTCTACGTTATTCCAATCTATTTTTTCAACTCGACTAACAACCAACTGTGCAATTCTATCTCCATCTTTAATCTCAAATAAATTCGATGAATGATTAATTAAAATTATCTTAATTTCCCCTCGATAATCTGAGTCTATTGTCCCGGGTGTATTTAAAACAGTTATGCCGCTTTTAAATGCCAAACCACTTCTTGGACGAACTTGTATTTCAAAGTTATCGGGTATTTCGACAAATATTCCTGTAGGTACCACAATTTTTTCTCCTGGTTTTATAAAAATATTTTTTTTTAGATTAGCTCTAATATCCATGCCTGAAGAGCCCGGTGTTTTATATGATGGATTGGGGTGGCTCGACTTATTAATCAACCCTATTTTCATAAGCATATTGTTTATTTTGTTTAAAAATATCTTTCAACTGCACATATATAAATATAATGTATAAAAAGAATAAAACCGTGTTGTCGAGTTGAATATTGTGGCATATCTCTACATTAAATAATTGACTCAAATAAAATACCAACATGGCAATGACAAAATAATTGACAATCGCTAGTATATTATAATTTATTTTAAAATATTTTTGGCCCAAATAAAAAGAAATGAACATCATCGATGCATAGCAGGCAAGAGTAGACCAGGCAGCCCCCATATATCCTAAGATTGGTATTAATAATAAATTAAGTGCTATTGTAACCACGCCCCCAAAAGAGGATATAATTGCAGCATACCTAGTCTTGTTAGTGACCTTATACCACACAGAAAGGTTGTAATAAACACCCAAAAAAATGTTGGCTAATAAAACTATTGGTATAATTTTTATTCCTTCGTGATAAAGAGTGTTGGGGATTAATAATTTAATTATATCAATGTATAAAACAATGAATAAAAATATTATTAGCGCAAAAACAATAAACACCTGCAACATGAGGGAGTAGATTTTTTTAGCATTTGGTCTTTTAAATTGATTAAAAAAAAACGGTTCCGCTGCAAATCGATATGCTTGAACAAATAATGTCATAAAAATTGTCAACTTATAACAGGCAGAGTAAATACCTAGCTCCCGCATAGCTATACTTTGAGGCAATAGGTGTTTAATTAAAATTTTATCCGCTGTTTCGTTAATCACAAAAGCTACACCGGCAATTAGTATGGGCCAAGCATAGTTAAGCATTTTTTTAAAAATTATCTGGTGAAAAGTGCCTAGATGGTTTTTGATATCTTTTGATAATATTAGTATTGTAATAGCACTAGCAATTAAATTAGATAAAAACACATATTCCACAGAAATAGAAAAGTTGGCTGAATTAATTAGGGGTAATGCCATTCCCTTTTTAATTAGAGCTGGCAATAGCAATAAAAAAAATAAATTGCAGAAAATATTAATCAAAATATTAACTGTTTTAACAACTGCAAATTTAATGGCTTTGTTTTGTTGCCTTAAAAGAGCAAAGGGTATAACACATAACAAATCTAGTCCAATTATAAAAGCAAAGTATAGTATGTAATTAGGTTGGTTTGTATAGCCGATAACACCAGCGATTGACTTATAGAACAAACACCCTAACAAAATTATTATTAGTGCATTTATAGACAAAAATGTAAACGCTGTAGAAAAAACAGAGTTGAATTTCTTTTTTTGATATTGATTAATATAACGAAAAAAAGCTGTTTCCATTCCAAAAGAGCCCATGACCATGATTAATGCTGCGTAAGCATACATCTCTGAAACAATAGCATATTCAGAGGGAATAAATAAAATAGTATATAGGGGAACTAAAAAAAAATTTAAAATCCTGGCTATTACGCTACTAAAGCCATATATGATTGTTTGATTAAATAATTGTTTGATTTCAAGCATTAATTAAAATTAGGTTGTCTTTTTTCTAAAAAGGCGCTCACCCCTTCCTTAAAATTACTTGTTTCAAATAATTTGGAAAACTCCTCGGTTTCTATTTCTTCACCATTTTGAGAATAACAAGAATTTATAGCTTTTATTGCTGCCCTGGCGGATTCTGGAGAAATAGCATTACATAAAGAGGCTATTTCTAGAGCTTTGGTAGATAATTCGTTTAGAGGGACAGTATAATTAACTAAGCCTAGTTGTAGAGATTTTTGGGCATCTATTATTTTTGATGTTAAAATCATTTCCATAGCAATATTTTTGCTGATAATTTGAGGGAGTTTTTGGGTGCCGCTATAACCTGGTATTAATCCTAGTGAGCACTCTGGCAAACCAAGCTTTGCATTTTCACTCGCTACTCTAATGTGGCACGCAAGTGCCAACTCTAATCCACCACCCAAAGCATAGCCATTGATTGCGGCTATAACAGGTTTTGAAAAATGAGTTATTTTATTAAATAACTGTTCTTTGCCTAAAGAACTTAAATGTAAGGACTCTTCTTTATTAAATTTTTTAAATTCTTTTATATCTGCTCCTGCCACAAAAGATTTATTACCTACACCAGAAATTATAATGGATCGAATTTTCTTGTTTTTCTCTAGTTGATTTAAAAAATTTGACAATGATTCGATTAAATCTCTATTAAGCGCATTAAGCTGTTTCGGTCTATTTATTAAAACTATGGCTGTTTTGGTGTCCAAATTATATTGAAACATTAAGTCTTTATTTGTGCTGTGAAAATTAAATTCACCTGAAAATATTGTTGAGTTTTCCATATATATTCATAATTGGTTTTGATTACAGATAGGTATTATTATTTCAAATGTGGTACCCCTATTAGAGGTTGTATATGTGATCCGCCCCTTAAAGTCATCGACTATTTTCTTGACCATTGATAGGCCCAGTCCTGTTCCACTGCTTTTCGTGGTAAAATTTGGCTCAAATATTCTATCTTGAATTTCCGTGGGAATTCCTGTGCCATTGTCAATAATTTTAACAACACAATTTTGTTTTTTTTGCTCTATCTTAATACTGACTCGTATTGGCTCAGTATCTCTTTGAGCTTGTAATGAATTGTTAATTAGGTTGTTTAAAACTCTTGTTAGGTGACTTCTGTCAATCATCACATAAATTGCCTTTTTAATTTTAATACTCGAAACTAAATTAACATTATTATTTTTAAATAGTGTTACAACTCGAGTAACCTCTTTTATTATGCATGTTTTTTCTAAATTTTGTGCATTTAAACTAGCAAAATCTGAAAAAGCATTGGCTATTCTTGTTAGAGTGTCTATTTGTTGAATCATGGTTTTTGAAAAACTCATTAATTTGTTTCCCCACTCGTCTGTGTAAAGCCCCCTGCCTTTACCATCTTTAAATGACTTTTCTAGATACTGGACACTCAATCGCATTGGGGTTAATGGATTTTTAATTTCGTGAGCAATTTGTTTGGCCATTTTTTTCCAGGCTCCCTCTTTTTCGCTTTTTATTAACTGTTTTGTTTTTATATCTAGCTCTTTAATTAATTTATTATAACTCTCTACTAATTGACCAATCTCATCCTGTACTGGCCAATGTAGCGGTTGTAAGTTATTATTCACGCTCGTGTTAGTAAGATGTTTGGAAATAGATCTCAGCCCTGATGTAATTTGTTTCAAAAGCACAAATGAAAATACTATAGCAAATAATAACAGCATTAAGTATAATTTAACTAGATTTTTAATTTGTTGATTTGTTTTTGTGTCAATTTCTCGTTTTGTGCTCTTATCATATACAACATCCAGAATACAATAGGGATTTAGGGTAATAGCTGGATCATCTGAATTTATTAACGCTGTCCTTGGAATATATAATATTCTGTAGGTGCCAAAATACCCCCCTTTTTCATATTCTATTTTTTTGTCTTTTGCTGCATAACAAGCGTCTATAGTTTCTTTTTTTAATGATGATGTAATGAGGGTGTCTCCAACTAAATTTAAGTCCGAGGTTGTAATAAAGTGGCCAGTTAAATCATAAATATTTATTTTGATTTTATGGATATGGCTTATCTCTGATAAAATTTGGGAAAATGCCTGTGAAACAGGTAGGCTGTAATCAACCATGGCCTCAATCGATTTGGCAACCGCCCTATCTTTTCTAGCTAAACGCTCTATATTATAATTAGTTGTGTCTTTCTTTATTTGATTAATATTAATCCAAGCAACAATTGCTAAAGAAAAACTTACTAATATAATTGTTGAAAAAAATATTTGCTGACTTAATGTGATTTTTTTAACAAACATGTAAATAAACTATTTGTGGGTGCATATAGTGAAAATCTGCTCTGCCTTAAGCTCCCTTTAAGGCTTCTGCCCCAGCAACTATTTCTAAAATTTCATTTGTTATAGCAGCCTGTCTTTGTCGATTATAGGAAAGTGTTAAGTTTTGCTTTAATTCATTAGCATTATCTGTTGCTTTATGCATGGCTGTCATTCGTGCACCATGCTCAGAAGCAATAGAATTAAGGATCGCCTCAAATAAATGGGTGTGTATTTTGCTTGGAACCAAAGAATTAATAATACTTGTTTTATTCGGTTCAAAAATATAATCTTGTGTCTGAATAGTTTGCTCTTCACTAATTTTAATAGGCAATAATTGTTCTGTTGAAACAAATTGAGTCGCCGCATTTTTAAATTTATTATAAATTAATATTACTTTTTCCCATTCACCATTTAAAAATTTATTAATTATTTTATCTGATATCTTTTTAGATTCAATAAATTGAGAATTATCTAAAACTTCTGCATTTGATTCCATTAAAGTATAGTCCGATCTCTGAAATGATTCAGTCGCTTTCTTGCCTATTGCATAAACCTCGGTTGATTCTTTTGCTCCCAACTTTTGAGCCTCCTTGTAAATATTAGCATTAAACCCCCCACAAAGCCCCCTGTTAGAGGCAATGGCTATTATTAAAGTCTTACCATTAGTTGAAAAATGTGTTTTTAGCTTAATATCTGATTTACTCACATTGGGTAATAAGTTTTGAATAGTATTAGAGAGACCCGACGAATATGGTTTTATATTCGTCATTCTGTCTTGTGCTTTTTTTAATTTAGCCGCAGAAACCATTTTCATTGCACTAGTAATTTTCATCGTGGATGAAACTGAACTAATTCTTGAACGTATTTCCTTTAAATTTGCCATTAACTATAATTTTTCACCACTTGAGATAGGGCGTTTTCAATATCCTTTTTAACCTGGTCTGTTAGTTTTCCAGCTCTTAATTCTTGTAAAGTTTGAGCATATTCCTTTCTCATAAGGTTAATCAAGTTTTGTTCACAGTCTTTTATTTGAGACACATCAACACTGTTAAGTAGGCCCTGTACACCGCAATAAATAATAACAATTTGTTCCTCTACTTTCATTGGTTTATTGAGCCCCTGTTTTAAAATTTCTACATTTCTCTTTCCCTTTTCAAGCACGGCAGTAGTTGCGGCATCTAAATCTGAACCAAACTTCGCAAATGCCTCAAGCTCCCTGTATTGTGCCTGGTCTAACTTTAATGTTCCAGAAACTTTTTTCATGGCTTTTAATTGTGCACTACCACCAACTCTAGAAACCGAAATTCCTACATTAATCGCTGGTCTAACACCCGAGTTAAACAAATCTGCTTCCAAAAATATTTGTCCATCCGTAATAGAGATTACATTTGTTGGAATGTACGCAGAAACATCTCCCGCCTGTGTTTCTATAATTGGAAGTGCTGTCAAAGACCCCCCGCCCCTAACAATCGGACGTAGGGATTCTGGTAAATCATTCATAGATTGCGCAATAGAATCAGAAGAATTAATTTTTGCTGCCCGCTCTAAAAGTCTAGAGTGTAAATAAAACACATCACCCGGATACGCCTCTCTTCCTGGAGGCCTTCTTAACAAAAGAGACACCTCCCTATAAGATACAGCCTGTTTAGATAAATCATCATACACAATTAGGGCATGTCTACCCGTGTCTCTAAAAAACTCCCCAATTGCAGCTCCTGTAAAGGGTGAGTAAAACTGCATGGGAGCGGGATCTGATGCTGATGCAGCTACTATCACCGTGTAAGGTAGAGCACCGTTATCGCTCAACATTTTGGTTATGTTCGCAATTGTTGAGCCCTTTTGGGAAGTCGCGACATATACACAATATACTGGTTCTCCTTTATCATAAAATTCTTTTTGATTAATAATTGTATCCAACGCGACTGAAGTTTTACCTGTTTGCCTGTCGCCAATGATTAACTCTCTTTGACCCCTACCAATTGGTATCATGGCGTCTATGGCTTTAATACCTGTTTGTAGTGGTTCATTAACAGGCTGCCTGTAAATCACTCCTGGGGCTTTTCTTTCAAGGGGCATTTCATAGGTTTCTCCCTTTATTGGCCCCTTGCCGTCTATTGGTTTCCCGAGGGCATTTACAACACGTCCCAACATCCCCTCTCCAACATGCACTGAAGCTATTTTTCTGGTTCTTTTCACTATATCTCCCTCTTTTATAAGAGTTGAGGAACCCAATAAAACAGCCCCCACATTATCTTCTTCTAAATTTAGAACGATACCTTGTTGATTTTTATCATCATTAAATTCTATTAATTCTCCAGACTCAGCATTTGTTAATCCATAAAGTCGTGCAATTCCGTCTCCTACCGCTAAAACGGTGCCTGTTTCATCTAAACTAGTTTGATTGTTTAAAGTATTTAATTCTTGTTTAAGAATTTGTGATACTTCTGATGGTTTGATTTCTGTCATTTTTTTATTATTTATTATATTTTAAATGCTCTTTTAACATTATTTATTTGTTTCTTAATACTTGCATCATATTGTAAATCGCCTATTTTTATGATAAAACCCCCAATGATTTTTGGATCTATCTTTTGATTTAAATTAACCGCCCCCAAAACACCGATTTTCTCTTTTATCGTATTAATTAGGCTTGTATCTAGTGGTTTGGAAGAAACAACTTCGGCAACAATAATATTTTTTTCTTTATTATAAAGAAAATTATAATTCTCTAGAATTATTGGTAAAAGTGACTCTCTGCCTCTTTTCAACAAAAAACTAATAAAGTTCATGGTTTCTTTTCCTATTTTATGTAGAAAGATTTTTTCAAATATTTGCTTTTTAAAAACCTTATTAATTGTTGGGTTTTTAACGATTGTAAATAATTCTTCTGTTTGGTAAAATTCATTTAAAAGAAGTTTACAGTCGTTTAAAATAGCGTCCTGAAGTTGCTTTTCTTGAGCTAGGCTAAATAGGGCTTGCGCATATCTATATGAAGCTTTATTGTTCAGCATAATAATTTATACATCTAGATTTTTTACATTTTCTTTAATTAATTCATTATATGTATTCTCGTTTTCTAATTCTTTTTGAAGAATTTTTTCTGCAATTTCTACGGATAGTCCTGCTACCACCTCCCTTAACTCGTCTATTGCCATTCTTTTTTGTTGGGCAATCTCTTCTTTAGCAGAGTCTAACTGAAGATTAACTTGACTTTTGATTTGATCTTTTTGATTCTTTTTATATTCTGCGACCTCCTCTCGAGCCTGTTTCAAAAGAATTGCTTTTTCTTCTTTAGCCTCAATAAGCATTTTTTCAATGTCAGAATTGGCTGATTCTGTTTTTTTTCTTGTTTCTTCCGCTTGAATTAAAGAGTCCTCAATACGATCCTCTCTTTCCTTGAGTGCAGTTAAAATCGGTTTCCAAGCAAACTTTTTTAAAAGCACCAAAACAATTGAGAATGCAAACAGCATCCAAAACAACAGGCCAATACCTGGTGTAACAAGTTCCATATTTAAATTGTTTAGTTAAAAATTACTTCATAAACATAACTAAAAGCCCCACAACCATTGCAAAGAAAGCTGCACCCTCCACTAAAGCTGCCATCAAAATCATGCTGGCCCTGAGGTCGTTAATAGCTTCTGGTTGTCTAGCCATTGCTTGCAATGCACCCTCTCCGATTTTACCTATGCCTAAACCTGCTCCCAGAGCTGCTACTCCTGCTCCCAGAGCTGCTACTCCATAACCTATACCAAGGGTCGCTCCGTAGTCCGAAGCTGCTTCTAATAAAATTGATAATACCATGTTTTTAAAATTTTAATTGGTTAATAATTCATTGTTTAATGTTCTTCTTCCACAGCTGATCCAAAATAAATAGCTGCTAATAGTGTAAATACATATGCCTGTAAAAAAGCTACCAAAAGCTCTAAAAAACTCATAAAAATAACAAACGAGACAGACATAATCGATGCTCCGTATCCAGCAACTGGATTAATTTCTCCAAAAATAAATATTAGACTAAAAAATGACAAAATAATTATATGGCCTGCGGTAATATTTGCAAATAGTCTAATCATTAACACAAATGGCTTTAAAAGCATGCCTATTATTTCTACTGGCGTGAGAATTAATAAAACCGGCTTAGGAACACCTGGCATAGCAAAAATGTGCTTCCAATAGGTTTTTTTACCACTTATGGTGGTTATAATAAATACCATACCCGCTAAAATCATGGGAACAGCAATGTTGCCAGTTAAGTTTGCGCCTCCGGGAAAAAGTGGCACAAGCCCCAGCAGGTTATTGAGCCAAATAAAAAAGAATACTGTTAATAAAAATGGTAAAAACCTATGATAGTTTTTTTCACCAATAGCAGGCTTAGCAATATCATCTCTAACAAACAAAATCATAAGTTCCAAAAAATTCCAAAAACCCTTGGGTGTATTATGAGGTTTTTGTTTATATAAATTCCCCGCCTTAATAAACACTAACAGAATAATTACAATACTAAAAAAAAGAGAAAAAACGTTTTTAGTAATTGAAAAATCCCAAATTTTTTGAGACTCAATATAATCTTTTTCTCCCGCTTCATTTACTGCAATAATATGACCATGATCCATTTTATAGCCCCTGTAAACGTTTTTACCGTGATTAAATTTTGAGGACATAAAAAACTCAAGCCCCTTATCTTTGTGAAACACAATAATCGGTAACGGGATGGAAACATGTTTTCCTTTCCAGTCTAAAATATGCCACTCATGAGAATCTGTTATGTGGTGCATGATCATTTCTCCGGGTTGAAACTTTTTGTCTTCTAGATTATTGTTTTTTTCAGTGGGGCCGGCAATATTGGCCGCCAATGATAAATGTGACACGGAAAGAAGTACCCAAAATATTACCTTTATTCGATTCATGGTTTAACAATAAAAAACATGCTTTATTAACCGAGAACAAAAGTAATTAATTTATCAACAATAACAATTTAAATTGTGTGAGATTTTAATTTTTTTTTTTAAACCTATTTACCAAATCAACCAAAGAGTATATTATAGAGATAATAGCTAACCCCACCATAAAAGGAGCATTTGTTGTTTTGAATAATTTATCTAATTGGTTTCCCAAAAATATGGAAGCCAATATGGTGACCGCTACCTGAGCACCAAAAACATAATAATAAAACCCTGGTTCTTTATTTTTTTTCATTTCTATAAAAAAATATAATTATAGTATTTAGAGTTAAGTATAGAAAATATAGCCCGACAAAGAATATTGAAAAATAAACCTTTTGTTCATTTTCGTGTTGAGGCACAAAGAAAAGATAATGGCTAATTATAAAAATTGCTGAAAAAATCAATTTAATAAAAGTAGACAGGTTGTAAACAAAAATAAATATTGAGGGACTCAATTGGCGAGAATTTAATAATAGATTTTGAATAGTATATAGTATAAGAAAAAATATCGGAGCAATATAAAAAAAACCCGAAATCACAAGAGGGGAAAAATTAGATAGTAAAAATAAAATAACAAGAATAGTTATTGAAACACAGGTGTTTAATACAAGTTGTTTTATCATTTGACTTAGGCCGACTTTTCGTTCTCTTTTTCTAGGCGGCTTGTTTCGCCTTTTGTCATTTTTTTTATAACTGGCCCCATACTGCATTTACCTGTAAAAACCGCTCCTGGTTCGATAGCCAATTGGCCCGCAACAATTTCTCCTGATAGTTTTGCTGTCGACTTTAGGGTTAATAATTCTTCTGTGTTAATCGTGGCCTTCAATTGGCCCGCAATGATGGCTGTTTGGCATTTTATTTGCCCATCTACAATACCACTTTCACCCAAAACCAATCTACCCTTTGTTGTAATTGAACCTTTTAGGTGCCCATCAATTCGCACGTCACCAGACGAAACCAGGTCTCCAGTTAATGTAGAACCTGATGCTATAGAATTAATCTCATCTTTTTTTTCTGTAGATCTTAACATAATAAACTTGTGTTTTAATTAATTTAATAAATAAATAGTTTGAAAATACTCCTCATATTCCTCAATATTTTTTTCTTTTAAGAAAAGATAAAAATTATTTTTACTAATGACAAATGACCGCATGTCATTATTGGAAAAAAGCCCCTTAGACGCGACATGTTCTTTTAGTAGCTCGTAATATAAAAGAGCTTTTGTTTTGTTTGGAAACTCGCCAACCCTAAAAATTTGTTCACTTTTGGTTAATAGCATGTTTTCTGTTTCCAAGCTATCCAATTGATATTTTTGTTGATTAAATCTAGATATGGTCGCCTGCATCTCTGGCAAACTAATCGAAATGTCTGATAACAAAAATATAAAGTAGTGTACATCGTCAAACTCATTAACATAGTTGGTTTTTATTAGGCCCTCTATCTCTCCCTTTAAAATAAGCGCAATACTGTCTGCCTTATCTGCAAGAGGGGATGTGGGGTGTTTCGACCGCACTTCTTCAAGTTTAGAAATAAACACCCCCTTGTGTATGGTTTGTGCCTCACAAAGTATACTTAGAAATTCTATTTTATCTATAAACTGATTCTCGATTTGAGACTCTTTTAATTTACGTATTTGATCACAACCATCGGGCGTATTTTGGGTGTATAGATTATAAATATATTCATACTGTTTTTTATCTTCTTCTAGTTTGTTGTTAAAGCGCCCCCCACCTTTAAGGCTTGCTAGATAATCGCTATGTGGAAACTCCTGTTCCATTTTAATTAAATAATTATTGGCCCGAGTGCTATCTTCTTGAACCTGATATATGTTATATAAATCAAAATATATTAATTGTCTGTAGTCTGTTTTAGGGAACCTTTCAAATAACTCATTATACAGATAAATTGCCATTGTATAGTCTTGTAGATCTGATTTAAATATCTTAGAAAGATCATAATATGAGGTTTCTATTTCTGATAGCAATACTGCTCTTTTTTCCTCTGAAAGGGGTAGTCTTGACAGATAATAGTCCCTGCTATACTTTTCTTTTGCGTCTGGTTGGTCTTGTGAGTCCTCCGCAAATATGTCATTAGGATTATTAATTTGGTTTTTATTTTTTCTTCGCCAATTATCTTCAAGTTTTCTATTGCCCCACCTAGACATAAACTCGGAATAACCTAAACTAATCGCAGAGGGGTTGTAAAAATACCAACCTCCCCCAGAAGTTATATTCATGCTATTTTGGGTTTGCCGATTGTACTCATATGAATTAAAGTTAGAGCCCATTGAACGAGAATCTGAGTCCAACGCATTTTGTTGCTCCTCTTTCGTTTTTAGCTCTAAAATATAATTATCAATGATTGAGTTTCTCTCTTTTTCGGGCAAAAGCGCTAAGTTTATTATACTGTCATTATAGTTGATCTTTATGTATTTTTGTGCTATTTTTTTTGAATTTCTTAGCATATTCTTAACCTCTATATATTTTGTGTCCGCTGCACTTAACAGTTGATGTGCTGAGTCACAGTGATTATAAGAATTAATATAGTTTTTATTTTTCCAAAATATTTTGGCTAATATGTAGTGTGATTCTGTTTTTTGACTGTCGTTATTTATTGATAAATAAGCAGATTTTTTCAATGACTTAATCGCAGAAATGGTGTCATTATTTTTTAGCTCCATGTTTGCTATTGCAAAATGAATTTGGTCTTGATACTCTTTGTTTTTTTTGTCAGACAACATTTTTTCTAACTCGTTTTTTAGTTGATCAAAATTATCATCGTTTGGTAAAAATGTTTTCGCCCTATTCAGTTTGGCATTGAAAACAAGTTCATAACTTGGGTTGCCCTTTATTACTTTTCCAAAATAATCTCGAGCACTATTGTGTTCCCCTAAAAACAAAGAGATTTGGCCTAAAATATAATAAGACCTAGCCCTTTGGGGTTTGTTTTTTGTAAGGTTGATGAAGCCATTAATACTTTCTTTCGCAACTGTATAGTTTTTATAGTTTATGGAATTGTCTGCTTTAATTGCCAAAAGGTGGGATCTTTGGGTTTTGGTTAAAATATAATTTTCTTGTAAATCATAAATGTGTTTTTCTAATGCTTGTTTGTTGTTGAGTTCTTGGTGACATCGTGCGGCCCATAAAAGAGCATCCACGACCATCTCCCTGTTGTTGGCTTTTCTAATCAAATAATTAAATGTGTTAATCGCAGCTTCATAATCTTGTTTGTAGAATTTTGCTTGACCAATTATTAAATATGCGTCACCTATTAATTTGTTTTTTTCTTGGCCCCCTATTTCCATGGAGTGCTGTTTAATTGCCAATGTTGCGCTTTTAATGGCTTGATCAAACTGTGGTTGGGCAGATTGTGCAGACTTTAAGTCGGTGTGTTGAAAAATAGTGAGCGTTTCTGAATAGTTATCTCGATATGAATCGTTGATTTTTTTAACCCCCCTTTTTAAATATTCTTGCGCATAAAAAAGGCCATTATATTTGGTGTTCAATTGATGATATATTCTGTTTATGCCTGCGTCTTTCTGTGTAGAGCAGCCAAAACAAAACAATAGGACTAATATGATATTAATGTATTTATATCTATACATTGGCAAAAATTTGTAGATATCTACCTAACAAAACGTATATAAAATTATTTTATTTTTTGGACTATACGTGTGTTTTGATAATCTATTTTCCGATATTTGGTTCTAATCTGGATATATAAAACCATGTCTAAGCCTAAAAAAGGGGGGAGTAATGGGTTAATGAAATTCTTAGCCCAGCCCTATCGGTTAATGTCAATAAACAAATCCTCTCTAGAAGAGAGACAGATCACTGAATTCAAGGGTTATCAACTTTTGGTGTTCGGAATTTACTCCGCTTTAGTGTTGTTTGTTGTTTCCTTTTTATTAATTGCTTACAGTCCAGTGAAAAATTTAGTTCCTCAAACAGGGTTCTCGAAAAATAAGAAGGTTATTGAGCTTATGATAAATATTGACTCCCTTGAAAGGAGCCTTTTTTTACAAAACCAATATATGGATGTGATTAATCGAATAATGAAAGGTGATGTTGTTGATAGTATTATCCCGGTTAAAAATAATCATTCTTTTGTGTTAGAAAATCTCAGTCTGTCACCCTCAAAAGCCGATTCATTTCTCCGAAAAGAAGTTTCAGAAGCAGATTTTTATAACATTCCATCTTATCATAGCAATAACATAAGCTCCTTAGAAGATTTTATTTTTTACAAGCCTGTTGACGGCTTAATAACAAGTGTTTTCAACCCAGAAGAAAAACATTTTGGTGTAGATGTTGTAACTGGAAAAAACACATCTGTTAAGTCTTGTTTAGATGGGGTTGTTGTTTTTGCAGACTGGTCTAGCTCTAAAGGAAATGTTATCATTATACAACATGTTGATAATATTGTGTCAGCATATATGCACAATGCCATTTTGGTAAAAGAAACTAACGACCTTGTGAAGGCTGGCGAAGTTATTGGTATGGTTGGAAATAGTGGAGAGCTAACATCTGGGCCGCATCTGCACTTTGAGTTGTGGCAAAATGGCACCCCGATTAACCCCGAAGAATATATAGACTTTTAAAATGGGGGTGGGTAGTTTTATATTAAAATTGTTGGCAAAACAACAATATAAAAAAAGTGTATCAATGCAGGGGTCTGCGATTGAAAATCAAAATTCCATTTTGAAAACAATAATTAAACGGGGGAGGGGGTCTTTATTTACAAGCCGCCTAGATCTTGCCAATACGGCCACATATAACCAGTTTAAAAACAGTGTACAAATTACCGACTATGAGTCTATTCGTGCATATATTACTAAAATTTCAAATGGTGAAAAAAATATTCTCACCCAGGGTGCACCAAAGTATTTTGCTATAACATCTGGCACAACATCTGGCACAAAGTACATTCCTATCACAGGGGAAATGATGATGATTCAAACGCAAGCAATAAAAGAACTATTGTTATTATATGCTTATCAGAGTGGCTCTTACTCTATTTCAAATATGGGTATGATGTTTATACAGGGGTCCCCTGAGCTTAAATATTTCAACAAAATGCCTTATGCTAAATTATCTGGAATCGCGGCAAGGCATATTCCTTTTTTTCTTAAAAAAAACAGATACCCATCTATGAAAACAAACTGTATCTCAGATTGGAATAAAAAAATAAAAAAAATTGTTGAAGAAACTTATAATAAAGATATGCGTGTTCTTGGGGGAATTCCACCCTGGGTAATAACATATTTTGAGGAGCTCTTAAATTATACCAATAAAAAAATTGTGACCGAAGTGTTTCCAAATTTAAAACTATATATACATGGTGGTACAAGTTTTGATAATTACAAGCGCTCTTTTTTAGGGTTTTGTGGAGAGGTGGACACACTAGAGGTTTACCCGGCTTCCGAAGGGTTTTTTGCCTACCAAAACACATTAAACGAAAGGGGGCTTTTATTGTTAACAAACCATGGGGTTTTTTATGAATTCATTAAATTGGAAGACTATAAATTAAAGTGTTTTAATAGATTGTGTTTAGAGGATGTTGAAGTTGGAACAGACTATGTAATGCTTGTGTCAACTCTTGCGGGACTTTGGGCTTATAACACGGGAGATACCGTTAGGTTTATTTCTAAAAAACCATATAAAATACTGTTTAGTGGACGAGCCTCGCAATATTGCTCTGCTTTTGGTGAGCATGTTATAGAAAAAGAGGTTCAAATAGCGCTTATGAATACAGTTGATTTGACGGGGGGCAGTGTTGTTGAGTTTTCGGTATGCCCAAAAATTTTAGAACGCCCAGATTTATCACACCACTTGTGGTTTATTGAGTTTCTAAAAAAGCCAAAAAGTTTAATTTTATTTGAAAAGTTATTAAACCAAGAAATGGAAAAACAAAATATTTATTACAAAGACCTGATTGGTTCTGGTGTAATTGGGACGTTAAAAATTTTGTGTGTTAAAAGGGGGGGATTTAATGAATATATGAAATCTATTGGTAAATTTGGTGGACAAAACAAGTGTCCCCATTTATCTAACAATACACAAATTGGAGATTTTTTAACTAATGGTTATGTTGAAGATTAAAAAAAATATTGCAATCCTGGGCTCTACGGGTTCTATTGGTACACAAACCCTGAATATAATTTCTAATTGTTCTAAAATGTTTCGCGCCCACCTTTTAAGTGCAAACACAAACCATACACTATTACTTAAGCAGGCTAATAAATTTCAACCTAAACATGTTGTAATCAACACAGAAAGGGGATACCTTTTTTTAAAAAGTCGACTAAAAAATAAAGACACTACGGTTTGGTTGGGTAATGACTCTTTGTGCCAATTGGTGGCTGATAAAAGTGTTGATTTGGTGTTAACAGCCATCGTTGGAAGTGCGGGGCTAATCCCAACAATTAGTGCTATTAATGCACACAAAAATATTGCACTGGCAAATAAGGAGACTCTTG
>NZUB01000033.1 GCA_002696965.1 Flavobacteriales bacterium
AACTTTTTCACAGAAACCAAAAATGTCTGTCTTAAGATTGAAAACAACAATAATATATAATATATTTATCTTGATAATCTACACAAAATGAAAAACCACTTTAACTCCACAAATGCACCAAAACCTGTTGGACACTACCCACATGCAAAAAAAGCGGGCGAATTTCTTTTTTTATCTGGAGTTGGCCCCCGAAAAAGAAATAGTGAGTCTATTCCAGGTGTAAACATTAATAATAATGGTGACATTGTAAGTTATAGTATTCGCGAACAGTGTATTGCTGTTTTTGAGAATGTGCGGTTGGTGTTGGAGGATTCTGGAGCGGGGTGGGGTGACATTATAGATGTTACTGTTTTTTTAACTAACATGAAGGATGATTTTAAAGTTTTTAATGAGCTTTATAAAGAGTATTTTTGTGATCCCTTTCCAACCAGAACAACAGTAGAGGTGCTTTCTTTGCCAACACCTATTGCTATTGAGCTAAAAGTTATTGCGCATCTAAAAAAAAGCCCAAAGCATGTTTCCTGAACACAAAAACCTAGACTTAGCTAAAATTTGTTCTAAGGTCAATGATGCTTGGGAGCAAAATCGGGTGTTTGAACAAAGTGTAGAACAAAGACCTAAAAATAATTTGTTTGTGTTTTATGAGGGGCCGCCCTCTGCCAATGGTCTACCTGGTATTCACCATTTGATGGCAAGGTTAATAAAAGATATTTTTTGTAGATATAAAACTTTGAGCGGTTTTCGGGTGGAACGCCGCGCGGGTTGGGACACACATGGTTTACCGGTTGAATTAAGTGTTGAAAATGAACTTGGAATTAAAAAAGATGATATTGGAAAAACCATATCTATTTCTGAGTATAATAAGGCTTGTAAAAAAACCGTTATGAGGTACACCAAAGAGTGGAACAGGTTAACCAAACTAATGGGCTACTGGGTTGATGTGGACTCGCCTTATATAACATATGAAAATAAATACATAGAAACTGTTTGGTTTTTATTAAAACGACTTTTTGAAAAAAATCTTATTTACAAGGGATACACAATACAACCTTATTCACCCGCAGCCGGAACCGGTCTTAGTTCACACGAGTTGAACCAGCCGGGGTGTTACAAATTGGTGAAAGATTTGAGTGTTGTTGCGCTTTTTAAAATGCTTGACCCCCCAAAAACAATAGACACCCACAAAGAGATTTTTTTTATGGCCTGGACAACAACCCCTTGGACCCTTTTTGCAAACACCGGTTTAGCTGTTGGTAAAAAAATATCATATGTTTTTGTAGAAACAATAAACCCCTATACAAAAAAAGATTGTGTTGTGATTTGTGCAAAAGACAGGCTTTTATCAATTTTTGACGAAAAAACAATTAAAAATATCCAACGTGCAGTTCCAGGGGCCAAACCCTCCTATAGGGTTTTGGGTGAGTGTTTGGGGTCTGATTTGATTGAAGCAAAATATCAACCACCTTTTGATTATATTCAACCACCCAAACAACATGGTAAACCTTTTCGTGTTATAAGCGCAGATTTTGTAAACACTAATGATGGAACTGGTATTGTTCATTTAGCGCCAACATTTGGTTCTGATGACTTTATGGTGGCACAAAAAGAAAAACTACCACTAATGTTGGTGAAAAACGACTCTGGAAAACTAGTTCCAATAGTAAACTTAAACGGGTTCTTTGTTGATGGACTTGGAGAGTTTTCTGGTCGCCCGATTAAGCCCTCTTTTGCTGATCAACCTGGTTCAGATTCTGTTGATGTTGATATTGTTGTAAAACTTAAATCTATCGGTCGTGCGTTTAAATCTGAAAAGTATGAACATAGTTACCCTCACTGCTGGAGAACTGACAAGCCTATTTTATACTACCCCTTAGACTCTTGGTTTATTAGATCAACAAAGTATAAGGACCTTATGATTAAGGAGAATCAAAAAATTAACTGGAAGCCTAAAAAAACGGGGGAAGGTCGTTTTCAAAACTGGTTGGAAAACATCAATGACTGGAACCTTTCGCGATCTCGCTTTTGGGGAATTCCTCTCCCTATTTGGAAAAGTAAAAGCTCCAATCACGTGGTTTGTGTTGGTTCTGTTGAGGAGTTAAAGGAGCTTTGTGGTCATTCTGTTAAAATGGGTCACATGAAAAAAAACCCACTGGAAAACTTTATCCCCAAAAACATGGAGGAAGAAAATTATAAACTATTTGATTTACACAAAAACTTTGTTGATAAAATTGTGTTGTGTGACCCTGATGGTGAGCCGATGTTTCGCGAGAATGATGTGATTGATGTTTGGTTTGACTCTGGTGCAATGCCCTTTGCACAGTGGCACTATCCATTTGAAAACAAAGAATTAATTGATTCTAGGTCGTTTTTCCCAGCAGACTTTATTGCTGAGGGTGTGGATCAAACAAGGGGTTGGTTTTTTACACTCCATGCAATTTCGGTTATGTGTTTTGGTGAGGCTGCTTATAAAAATGTTGTTTCTAACGGTCTAGTTGTAGATAAAAATGGTCAAAAAATGTCAAAACGAATTGGTAACACAATTGACCCCTTTAAAGAGTTAGAAAAACATGGCGCCGACTCTATAAGGTGGTATATGGCAACCAACTCCCAGCCTTGGGACAACTTAAAATTTGATCTTAGTGGTGTTGTGGAAATTAAACAAAAGTTTTTTAGCACACTACACAATATTTATTCATTTTTTTCTTTATATGCCAACATTGACAACTTTAAGTATCTTGAGAAAACTATTCCTGTTAAAGAGCGTCCCGTTTTGGACCAGTGGATTTTAAGTGAAATAAATCATCTTATAAGCCTGGTGAAGGGTTATTATAATAACTTTGAGCCCACGCTGGCAGGAAGAGAAATTCAGGGTTTTGTTGTAGATAAGTTAAGCAATTGGTATGTTAGACTTTGTAGAAGACGTTTTTGGAAGGGAGAGTATGATCAAAACAAAATATCTGCATATCAAACACTTTATGACTGTTTGGTGGTGGTTGCTAAGATTGCTTCCCCTATTGCCCCCTTTTACATGGACCAAATATATTGTGACCTAAACAAAAACACCAACAAGGAACCTTGTGATTCTGTTCATTTGGCCCGTTTTCCTGATAACTTTTTACAAAAAACAAACCACTCGCTTTTATCCTCTATGAGGTTAACAAAAGAGGTTTGTTCTTTAGCGTTGTCATTGAGAAAAAAACACAGCATCAGGGTTAGACAACCATTAAGTTCTATTACTGTTTGTTTAGATGGGGAGATTTCTAGTAATGACCTGTTTATAGACCTAATAAAATCTGAAATAAATGTAAAACAAGTGTTGTTTGCAGACAATTCTAATGATGTAGTAGAACGTAGTCTTGTGGTAAACTTTCCTGTTTTGGGTAAAAAACATGGAGGACTTGTGAAAAAAATTGTTGGTGCCATCAACGGTTTGTCACAGTCTGATGTTAATATATATGAAAAAAAGGGGGAATTGGACTTGATGATTGGTGGGGATAAGTTAACCTTTTCGGGAGATGATCTTGAAGTTCGGGTGAAAAACATGCCCGGATACTTAACCGCTCAATCTGAGGGGGTGCTAGTAACATTAAACACTCATATTTCTGCGGAGCTTAAAGCAGAGGGGTATGTTAGAGAATTTGTAAACAGGGTTCAAAACATAAGAAAGGAGCTTGGGTTTGTTGTAACAAATAGGGTTGTGCTTTCGGTTTTTGGTGACGAGGACGCCCTAAATATGATAAAGGCACACGAACAATATGTTTCTGAAGAGCTTTTGGTTGAATCATTTGCATACACTAAATCACCACCAAAAAATAGTTTTCTTTTTGAATTTAATAATTTTAAAATGTATATTGGTGTTGAGTTAAACATCTAAACTTTACGTATTATGGCAAAGGGGGTTTCAAAAAGGTATTCTGACAAAGATCTTGCTGGATTTAAAAAAATTATTATTAAAAAAATTGAAACAGCACAGAAGGATTTAAAACTATTAAAAGACTCATATAGCAACGCCTCGTCTAATGGAACAGATGACACATACTCTTCTTTTAAGTCTTTTGAAGAAGGCTCCGAAACCCTTTCCAAAGAGTCTAATACACTTCTTGCCTCTAGACAAGAAAAGTTTATACGAGATTTGAAAAATGCGCTAATCCGTATTGAAAACAAAACTTATGGTATATGTCGAGAAACAGGTAGGTTGATTGATAAAAAAAGACTTGTTCTTGTGCCACACGCCACTTTAAGCATTGAAGCTAAAAATAAATCTAAGTAGTGTTAGGGGGGGGGGGTCGCATAAAGCTCTGGAAGCCCGTTGTTATTATTGTTCTATTAGACCAGTTATTAAAACTATATATTAAGACAACTTTTGAAGTTGGTGAAAGTTTTTCTGTTTTTCCTTGGTTTATTATATATTTTGTTGAAAACAATGGTTTTGCTTTTGGTTTAGAGTTTTTTGGTGCATATGGTAAGCTTTTTCTAACTTTTACTAGGATATTTTTTGTTGTTTTTATTTGTTTGTGGCTTAAAAAAATTCTAAACAAGACTAATCCGCAACCACGCCTTATGATTTGGGCATTTGTTTTAATAATTTCTGGGGCTATTGGCAATATTATAGATAGTGTTTTCTATGGTTTTATTTTTGGCTATGCCCCCATTTTTTTTGGAAAGGTTGTTGATATGTTTTATTTTCCTATTTTAACTGGAACATACCCGAGTTGGTTTCCTTTTTTAGGTGGGGAAGAGTTTGTTTTTTTTAGATATATTTTTAATATTGCTGATAGCTCGATTACCATTGGTGCTTTTTTACTTCTTTTTTTGCATAAACAAATTCCAACGAAATAACTGTTTTTTTTCCTGTTTTTTCTTTTTGTTATTTATATTTGCGGAACTAAAAAAATATTACTTATGAACTTTTTATTAGATAATTTAATTTTTGTTGCCCCTGTTTTGGGTGTTGTTGGTTTGTTTTTTATGTTTTTAAAATCCGCTTGGGTTTCTAAACAGGATGCTGGAGACAAAAAAATGGTAGAACTCTCAAATCATATTGCAAAAGGTGCTATGGCTTTTTTAGTTGCCGAATGGAAAGTTTTGGGGATTTTTTCAATAATTGCGGCCGGTCTTTTAGCTTGGTCTGGAACACTAGTTGAAACCTCAACACCATATATTGCGGTTTCCTTTATTATTGGAGCGGTTTTTTCTGCACTTGCGGGATATTTTGGAATGAATATTGCCACTAAAGCAAATGTGAGAACCACTCAAGCTGCACGAACAAGTCTTTCTAAGGCGTTGGGGGTTTCTTTTGTTGGTGGAACTGTTATGGGGCTTGGTGTTGCTGGTTTGGCTGTTTTTGGTTTAGGTAGTTTGTTTATTTTATTTAATTATATGTATAATGCTTCCTCTGGCGGCTTTGTTGACATGCACAATATGGAGATTGCTTTGGAGGTTTTAGCTGGCTTTTCTCTTGGTGCAGAGTCTATAGCTTTGTTTGCAAGAGTTGGGGGCGGTATTTATACAAAGGCGGCTGATGTTGGCGCAGATTTAGTTGGAAAAGTAGAAGCTGGTATTCCTGAAGATGATCCAAGAAATCCGGCGACTATTGCTGATAATGTTGGTGATAATGTTGGTGATGTTGCTGGTATGGGGGCGGATCTTTTTGGTTCTTATGTTGCAACAATACTTGCAACAATGGTGCTAGGTAGAGAGGTTGTTGTTGGAACCCCAAACGCTGAAGGTATGTATGAGTCTATGCCCTTTATTCTTTTGCCTATGGTTATTGCTGGTTTAGGATTGGTTTTTTCTATTATTGGGGCATATTTTGTAAAAATAAAAGACGAGTCCGGGTCTGTTCAGGGTGCTTTAAATCTTGGAAACTGGCTATCTATTGTTTTAACCCTGGTTGCTTCTTATTTTGTAATAAATGAATTAATCCCCTCTAATGAAATTTCCATAAGAGGTAGTATTTTCACAAAAGAGGGTGTGTTTTGGGCTGTTTTCACGGGGCTTGTTGTTGGAGGTTTGATGTCAATAATAACAGAGTACTACACTTCTATGGGTAGAAGACCTGTTAATTCAATTATAAAACAATCTTCGACAGGCCACGCTACAAATATTATTGGTGGGCTTGCTGTTGGGATGGAATCTACTGTTTTGCCAATTTTGGTTCTTTCTGCTGGAATATTTATTTCCTTTTTATTAGCTGGTTTATATGGGGTTGCTATAGCGGCAGCTGGAATGATGGCAACAACAGCTATGCAGCTTGCTATTGATGCTTTTGGGCCAATTGCTGACAACGCTGGTGGAATTGCTGAAATGAGTGGTCTTCCAAAAGAGGTGAGGGAAAGAACCGACAATCTGGATGCTGTTGGAAACACAACAGCAGCTGCAGGTAAGGGGTTTGCAATTGCTTCTGCTGCGCTTACTGCTCTTGCTTTGTTTGCCGCTTTTGTTGGGTTGGCAGGAATTGACTCTATTGATATTTATAAGGCTGATGTTTTGGCTGGTCTTTTTGTTGGGGCAATGATTCCATTTATTTTTTCATCTCTAGCTATTGCTGCTGTTGGAAGGGCTGCAATGGATATGGTTAATGAGGTTCGTCGGCAATTCAAAGAAATTCCTGGAATAATGGAGGGTAAAGCAACACCTGAATACGAAAAATGTGTTGAAATATCAACAAAGGCATCTATAAGAGAAATGATGCTTCCTGGTTCAATACCTTTGGTTGTGCCTGTTGTTGTAGGGTTTGTTTTTGGACCAGAAGTTCTAGGTGGTCTTTTAGCTGGAGTAACTGTTTCAGGGGTTTTAATGGGTATTTTCCAAAATAATGCAGGGGGCGCCTGGGACAATGCAAAAAAAGCTATTGAGGCTAGTGGTGAAAAAGGATCTGATTCCCACAAGGCTTCTGTAACTGGCGATACTGTTGGAGACCCGTTTAAAGACACGTCTGGGCCCTCTATGAATATTTTAATAAAGCTCATGAGTATTGTTGCTTTAGTTATCGCTCCTCACATTCGTGTTTCTGATGATGCTAATAATGTTCATTCATCAGACTTTAATTATGATGTAGAAAAAACTCTTGTTGTTAAAGATGTGGTGAAAAAAGAGTCTAAAGACGTTGTTAATTATTTAGACTAATTACTTTTTCCAAAATTTGGATAGCATTTGTTGCGGCCCCTTTTCTTAAGGGGTCTGCAACGATCCACATATTAAAGCTTTTTTTACAAGACGTGTCTTTTCTAATTCTAGAAACAAAAACCTCATCCCTACCCTTTACTTCTATTGGGGTTTTATAATCTTTTCCTAAGCCTATTTTTAACCCTTCTTGTTTGTTTAATAAATTTATTATTTTTTCTATACTTGTTTGTTTTTTTAGCTCTACATTAACACTTTCTCCGTGTCCGCCATTTGTTGGAATTCTCACTGCTGTTGCTGTTATTTTTATTTTAGAATCTAGTATTTTGTTTGTCTCAAAAATTATTTTTTCTTCTTCCTTTGTGTAGCCGTTTTTTAAAAAAGTGTCACAATGAGGAATTGCGTTGTTGTAAATTTTTTTTAAATATATGGGCTTTTTTACTTTTTCTTTTTTTTCTTCCCTCTGTAGTTGGTCAAGTCCTTTTTGTCCAGAGCCCGAAACAGATTGATAAGTAGACACTATTAATCTTTTAACACCTATTTTTTTGTGTATTTGAAAAAGTGATAAAACCAACTGTATCGTTGAGCAGTTTGGGTTTGCAATAATTCTGTCTTTTAATGTTATTTTATTTCCATTTATTTCAGGAACTATTAATTTATGTTTTTTTTTCATTCTAAAGGCTGAAGAATTGTCTATAACTACTGCCCCTGTTTTTGTGAACTTTTCAGCAAACCTTTTTGCAACTGCTGATCCTGCTGAAAACAAAACATATTTTGGTTTTTTTTTAATAGCTTCTTCTATTGTTTCTAGCTTATATTTATTATTTCTAAAAACTATTTCTTTATTTTTATTTTTTTCACTTGCAACAAACAAAAAGTTGAAGTTTTTGAAGGTTTTGTTTTTTTCAAGTTTTTTTATTATTTCTTTACCAACTAAACCTGTTGCTCCTATTAATGCTATAACCATAAGTGTTTTGTGTTAATTTTATAGAAATTTAATACTTTAAATTAATGCTAGAAAAGTCTTTGTTATTAAAATTAAAAAATATTCCAAACAACTTTGGTGTTTATGTTTTTTATAATAAACAAAAAAAAGCTATTTATATTGGCAAGTCTAATAAGCTTAGAAATAGAGTTTTTTCTTATTTTAAGAAAAGGACTCAAAAGGACTATTTTATAGTTAAATCAACTTTTTTTGTAGATTATTTTTTAGTAAAAAATGAAAACGACGCATTCTTTTTAGAAAATAATTTAATAAAAAAACACCAACCAAAATATAATGTTCTTTTAAAAGATGATAAATCTTATCCCTGGTTATGTATTACTAATGATCGCTTTCCTAGGGTTTTTATAGCGCGAAGAAAAACTAATTCTAATTATTTATATTTTGGTCCTTATGTTAATAAAAAGTTGCTTCAAAGTTTATATAATTTTATTGTTTCATATTACCCCATAAGGTCTTGTAATTATAATTTATCTAAAGAAAATGTTTTTAATAAAAAATATAAAGTTTGCTTAGATTTTCACTTGAAAAAATGCGGGGGTCCTTGTGAAGGTTTGCAAAGCGAAGAAAGTTATAAAAAAAATATAGAATCTATAAAGTTTGTTTTGCGTGGTCACTTTTTAAAACTTATAAAAGATTTAGAAAAAAAAATAATTTATTATTCTAATAATTTAATGTTTGAAAAGGCTGAAGAAATAAAAAATCAAATAATTTCTTTAAAAAAACTCAAACATAAAAGCATAATTATTTCTTCAAAGAAGATAGATATAGATTGTTTTTATGTTTTAGAAAAAGATGGTTTCTTTTATGTTAACTTTTTAAGAATTATAGAGGGTTCTTTAACTTTTTTAAAAAATTTTAAAATTAAAAAAAGTAAAAATATAAATGTAGATTTTTTTTTAAAAAGTGTTTTATCTACAGTTTTTGTTGATTTTGGTAATCTATCAAAAAATATTATTACTAATATAGAAATTTCTTCTTTTTATGGAAGAAGTTTTTTTGTTCCTAAAATTGGATATAAAAAAGAAATTCTTGATCTCAGTTATAAAAATTTAATAAATTATATAAATAAAAATAATATAAAAGACTATAATTTTCTTAATGATTTAAAGTTGGATTTAAAACTAAAAGAAATACCTTATCGTGTTGAGTGTTTTGATATATCTCATATGGGGGGAAAAAACAGTGTTGGTTCTTGTGTGGTTTTTAAAAATGGAAAACCTTCAAAAAAAGATTATAGATTTTTCAATATTAATTCTTTTGTAGGAATAAATGATTATTTAGCTATTGAAGAGGTTGTTTATAGAAGATATTTAAATAAAAAAAACTTACCTGATTTGATAATTATTGATGGCGGAAAAGGACAATTATCTTCCGCAAAAAAAGCAATAAAAAAACTTAATTTAAAAGGTTTAAAGTGTATAAGTATTGCTAAAAAAGAAGAAATAATATATTTTAATAATAATCAAAATTTGATTTTAAATAAAAAATCTAATTCCTTAAAGTTAATACAACAAATAAGAGACGAAGCACATCGTTTTTGTTTAAAAAATCACAGAAAAAAAAGAGATAAAGATTTTATTAATTCTGAACTAAATAATATTAAAGGAATAGGAAAAAGTAGCATTAAAATTTTAATAAAAAATTTTAAAACAATAGAAAAAATTAAATCACTAAAAAAGGAAGATTTAATTTTAATTATAGGAAATAAGAAGGGAAAAATTTTATTTGATTTTTTTAACAATTAATGTTTATAAAAATTATTAACAGATTATGGTTTTTAACAAATTATTTAACATATAAATTTTAATTTATTCTTATAAAATTTTATAAAAAAATAACCTTTATTAATTAACAATTTTTTATAATTTATTTAATAACATTTATAATAATTTAAAATTTATATAATAGTTGATAATTATAATTAATATGATTAGTATCATATTAATTATATGTTAATAAATATTAATAATAATTATATGCAATCTTTTATACAATATTTTATTATATATATTAACATTACTATTATATATTAATATTTAATATTTTAAATATTTAATAATA
>NZUB01000034.1 GCA_002696965.1 Flavobacteriales bacterium
ATAATAGTCTAAGTAATATGAGTTGTTAAATTTACGCATTCTATGTTCATAACTCATTTCATCGTCCCAACTATAGTCATTATTAATGCTGTCATTTAATGTGTTTTCTGTTGGAATTTCCTCTTCAGTATATAAGAAATCATAATTTACTTCAGAGTCGTTATAATATAAGTCATCAACAAAATTCTGCCCATATAATAACTGTATTGATAAAAAAGCTCCGATTAAAATAGATTTAATTTTATAATTACTCATATAATTAGTATTTGTTATTGTTAAACGTAAAATTACAAGTTTATTTTTTAATTTTAAAAAAATATATTATTGATTAATTAACAATAATTATACCAAAGTTTATATTTATGTCAAAAAAAATAACAAAACGATCAGAAGATTTTTCAAAATGGTATAATGATATCATTTTACATGCCGATTTAGCAGAAAATTCTGGTGTTAGGGGGTGTATGGTGATTAAGCCATATGGATTTGCAATTTGGGAAGAGATGAAGGCTGTTTTAGACCGCATGTTTAAGGATACGGGGCATGTAAATGCTTATTTCCCACTTTTTATTCCTAAATCTTTTTTTACTAAAGAGGCAAATCATGTAGATGGGTTTGCTAAGGAATGCGCTGTGGTTACACATTATCGATTAAAAAGCGGCGATGCTGGAGAAATTATTGTTGATCAAGATGCCAAGTTAGAAGAAGAATTAATTGTTAGGCCTACTTCAGAAACCATCATCTGGGACACCTATAAGAGGTGGATTAAGTCTTATCGAGATTTACCATTATTAATTAACCAATGGGCAAATGTTGTGAGATGGGAAATGCGTACAAGATTGTTTTTAAGAACTTCCGAGTTTTTGTGGCAGGAAGGTCATACTGCTCATGCTACTGAAAAAGAAGCAATTGATGAGACAAAGAAAATACTTTTTATTTATAAGCAATTTATTGAGAACACGTTGTGTGTACCTGTGTTGCATGGTTTAAAAACTGATTCAGAAAAATTTGCTGGCGCAGAAAAAACTTATTGTGTAGAAGCGTTGATGCAAGATGGTAAAGCTCTTCAGGCTGGTACGTCACATTTTTTAGGTCAAAATTTTGCTAAAGCGTTTGATGTGAAATTTGCTAACAAAGAGGGTAATTTGGAGCATGTTTGGGCTAGTTCTTGGGGAGTTTCTACAAGACTAATGGGTGCTTTAGTTATGACTCATTCAGATGATAATGGTTTAGTATTACCCCCTAATTTAGCTCCTTTTCAGGTTGTTTTGATTCCAATTTATCATAATCAAGAAGAGTATGATAAAGTTACATCTTGTTTAAAAGATATTGGAAATGATCTTAGACAGAACAATATTCGGGTTAAGGAAGACTTTAGAGATACTCATAAGCCAGGTTGGAAGTTTTCAGAGTATGAAGTGAAAGGGGTTCCGATTAGGATTACAATTGGTCCTAGAGATTTACAGAATCAAACAGTTGAGTTATGTAGGAGAGATACGTTGACTAAGGAGAATATATTATTGAAGAATATTACAAATATTGTTTTTGATATGTTGGAGCAAATTCAAATAGATATGTTGGAAAAGGCTAAAGACTTTAAAAATAAAAACACTTTTATTGTAGATGAGTTCGATGATTTTGCAGAAAAAATCAATGCAGGTGGTTTTGTGCTAGCACATTGGGATGGATCCCCTGAAACTGAAGAGGCTATTAAAAAGCAAACAAAAGCTACTATTAGGTGTGTGCCTATAGACATAGAACATGAAAGTGGTAAATGTATTTTTAGTGGTAATCCATCATTACAGAGGGTTGTTTTTGCCAAATCGTATTAATTTTTTTTTTTTTCATCAGAAAAGTTATTAGCTTTGTAGACCTTTAAAAAAAAAGGAGTAAAACACGGTCCGTTCGTCTAGGGGTTAGGACATCAGGTTTTCATCCTGGGAACAGGGGTTCGATTCCCCTACGGACTGCTAAAATTAAATATACATGGCAAACCATAAATCAACAAAAAAAAGAATTCGTTCTACCAAAACTAGAAATGAAGGTAATAAATATCTTCATAAAACTGTTAGAAATGCATTAAGGTCAGCTTTTTCTGAGACGCCTAAAAAAGACGGTGATCATCTTACACCAGAACAGATAGTTTCAAAGATTGATAAATTAGAAAAAAGAAATATAATTCATAAAAATAAAGCTGCTCGTTTAAAATCCAAATTAATGAAGAAAAGTAGTTGATAATACTTTTTAATTGATGGATTTATTAATTTTTTCAGAAACTCTAAGTCCGAGGTTAGAATATGTTTTTAATCACATTTTTGTTAAACAATTGGGTTTAAAGATTGGTTTTACAACAAAAATAAATGACTTTATCAAGTCAGATAAGCCTAAGTTTTCATATTCAAAATTATCAATTTCTGATAGTATTTTTTTTCAAGCCCATTCTCTTTTATATGAAAGTGATATTATAAAGCAGAATATTAATTTATCAGTTTATAAAAAAAACCCAATTTTTTTTCTCTCTTCAAATAACAAATCTGCTTTGCCTTTTGATCCATTTGCTGCAACTTTTTATATGCTAAGTAGATATGAAGAATATCTGCCTTATAAAAAAGATAGATTTTCTAGGTTTCCTGCTAGTGAGAGTTTAGCTTTTAAAAATAACTTTTTGAAAAAACCAGTTGTGGATAAATGGATTATATTAATTAAAGAAGTATTAATAAAAGCATATCCAAATCTAAATTTCAGGCCTCATAATTTTACATATTTGAATACTATAGATGTAGATAATGCATTTGCTTATTTAGAAAAAGGAATTTTTCGAACTATCGGCGCCTTATCAAGAAGTATTATTCAATTCAATTTCATGGATTTTGTTGATAGATTAGCTGTTTTATTTCTTCTTAAAAAAGACCCGTATGATACCTATGAAAAATTATTAGCTATACATAAAAAATATAATTTAAAAACAATTATTTTCTTTTTGTTAGCTAACTATGGTCGATTAGACAGAAATGTCTCTTCTAAAAGCATAAAATATCAATCTATGATACAGTATCTGAAAAGGTTTTTTGATATTGGTATTCATGCATCATATTCTTCTAATTGGAATCTAAAAAAATTAAATCTAGAAATAAAAAGATTAAGTAATATTGTGAAAGAAAAAATTACAAAAAACCGCCAACATTATCTCGTTCTCAATTTACCATACAGTTATCAAAATTTGATTGCAAATAATATTTCTGAAGATTATAGTATGGGGTTTCCTGCTGAACCTGGATTCAGAGCAGGGACATCTCATAGTTTTAGTTTTTTTAATTTACATGATAATACTGCAACTAATTTATTGATACATCCATTTTGTGTAATGGATGTAACATTAATGAATTATTTAAAATTGAAACCTGAAAAAGCATTTTCTGTAATTAAGTTACTTATTGATGAAGTTAAAAATGTAAATGGATGTTTTATTTCTATTTGGCATAATGAGTCTTTTCAAGATTCTATGCAATTTAATAAATGGCATAACGTTTACGAAGATATGATAAGATACGCTCTAGATGAAAAGAATTAAATTTATTCAACATAATCAAATTAATAAAATGAAATGGGATTTATGTATGGATAAATCCATTAATAAAAGTGTCTATGGCTTATCTTGGTACTTAGATATTGTTGCTAAAAAATGGGATGCATTAATATATGGTGATTATGAATTAATTTTTCCAATCACTTTTAAAAATCTTGTTCCTTTTACTCCATTTATAAAACATTTATATCAGCCAATGTTTTGTCAACAATTAGGTGCTTTCTCAGCAAGTGAAACGATGTTATGTGATAAGTATATAATTGGTGATATTTTACATTTTTTAAAAAAAAATTATTGGTATTTACATTACTGCTTTAATCATAATATTACATTAAATTATCAGGAATATATTCTTAAGAATAAATTGCCGTTTAATAGTGTAGTTCGAGTTAATCTTGAGTTAAATCTTTCAGCAGATTATAATCGTTTATTTGAAAAATATAATAAAAATACAAAGAGAAATATTAATAAGGATTTCAAATATCAAATTCAGGAAATTGAAAAAGTATCAATTTTTTTCAATTTTTTAAAAAATTATCTTCCTAGGATTGTTAATCTTAAAAAGAAAGATTACAAAACTATTTTTAACATTATAACAGTTGTCATAGGAAAGGAAAATGGAAAATGTATAGGTCTGTATGATGATAGTAATAATCTTTTGGCTTGTGGATTTTTTCTGGTACTATATGATAGGCATATTCTTTTGTTTAATGCTTCAATTAGAGATGATTCAAAGAGGAATTTCATGACCTATTTGATTGATTCTTATATAAGAAAAAATTCTTGCAAAAAAGAGTATTTAGATTTTGAAGGATCGAATATTGTAGGAGTTAAAAGATTTTATAAGGGTTTTGGAGCAGTTGAAAAAAATTATCTTTATGTGCAGAGTAGTATTTAATTTATATCTTAAAAAAGTATTTAAAATTATTTGGATTTAGAGGATTGATAATCCTCTATTAATAAAACACTGATATTTTTTATATTTCCTTCAGTGTTATCATTATCTTGAATTTGTTGACTTTTAATAGTAGTGATGGTCGATGGTAGATTGTCGATATACCTTTTATTAAGTCCTGACATACCTTCATTTAAGCTTTTGACTATTTGTGATGTGTAAGCAATAACTATATGTTCTTTTGGTAAATTTTTAATATTATTTGATCCTAGTTGTTTAGATGAAAGCATAATTTTACCATGTTGAGCAATCAAAAATTCACAGGATGATATAATTCCATCACATTGCAGGTAATGTGTGTCATTGTAATTAATAGATGATTTAGTTAACAGTTCTTTAATAATGGGCTCTATACAGTATATAGATTCAATCCCTAGTTTATTAGTTAATGCTTGAGTAGTTGTAATTAGGTCACTTTTTTTATCACAATAAAAAAAATTCCCATTATTTTTTATAAGGTTTTTTGCGAAAATAATATCAATTGTATCATCTTTTGATATTATGTATTGTGTATTATCAGTTTCATTGTTTGTCTTGTCGGATGTGAGTCCTGTTACAATTTTCAATTTATTTAGTAAATTCATTATTCTCGCAACTTATTAATATTTATTTTCTCAACAGTTTGCCATTGTCTTTTGCCAAGAATTTTTTCTAAATCTTCTTTAAAAATAACTTCTTTTTTTAAAAGTAATTCAGCTAATTCTGTTAAAGATTTTTTATATTTTTTTAGTATTTTTTTAGCTCGACTATATTCATTTTCAATAATTTTTTTGATTTCAGTGTCAATTTTTTTTGCTGTGTCTTCGCTATAAGGTTTGTTAAATGTTTGTTCTCCAGTAGAGTCATAATATGTTACATTTCCAATTTGCTCATTAAAACCATATATTAAAACCATGGCTTTAGCTTGTTTGGATACTTTCTCCAGGTCATTTAGAGCTCCTGTTGATATTTTATTATATATAATTTCTTCTGCAGCTCGTCCTCCTAAGGTGGCACACATTTCATCTAACATTTGTTCAGATCTTGTTATTTGTCTTTCATCAGGTAAATACCAAGCTGCACCTAGTGATTTTCCTCTAGGAACTATTGTTACTTTTACTAATGGAGCTGCATGTTTGAGCATCCAGCTAACAATTGCGTGTCCAGATTCATGATAAGCAATAATTTCTCTCTCTTCCAATGTCATCAATTTATTTTTACGCTCTACTCCACCTACAATTCTGTCAACAGCATCAAGAAAATCTTCTTTAGATATTTGTTTTTTATTTTTTCTTGCTGCAATTAATGCGGATTCATTACAAAGGTTAGCTATATCAGCTCCACTAAATCCAGGAGTTTGTTTTGCAAGAAAATTGAGATCTAAATTTTTAGCAATTTTTAAATTTTTTGTATGTACTGTAAAAATTTCTTTTCTTTCAGCTAGTTCAGGCAAATCAACATATATTTGTCTATCAAATCTTCCCGCACGTACAAGTGCTTTATCTAGGACATCTGCTCTATTTGTTGCAGCAATAACAATAACGTGGTGATTTGTCCCAAAGCCATCCATTTCTGTTAAAAGTTGATTTAAGGTATTTTCTCGCTCATCATTTGCACCAGTAATTTGATTTTTACCTCTACTTCTTCCTATAGCATCAATTTCATCAATAAACACTATTGAGGGAGATTTACTTTTGGCGGTTTTAAACAGGTCTCTTACTCTTGAAGCTCCAACCCCCACAAACATTTCCACAAAATCAGATCCACTGAGTGAGAAAAATGGGACTTTTGCTTCACCAGCTACTGCTTTAGCTAATAATGTTTTGCCTGTACCTGGAGGACCAACCAGCAGTACCCCTTTAGGTATTTTTCCACCTAATGAAGTATATTTTTTTGGATTTTTTAAAAAATCCACTATCTCTTTAACTTCTTCTTTTGCCCCCTCTAAGCCCGCTACATCTTTAAAATTAGTTTTTTCTTTAGTGTCTTTATCAAATAATTCTGCTTTTGATTTGCCAATATTAAATATCGTGCCACCAGTAGCACCTCCTCCACTCATTCTTTTCATGATGAATATCCAAATTCCTAACATGATAACTAACGGGATAACCCAGCCTATTACATCCCCAAAAATATCTTTTCTAGTATCTACGTCTGGTACAATTTGATCATTAATATTAATTTGGTTATTTTTCTTGTAAAAATCTTTTAAGTCATTTTCAAATTGCTCGCCACTAGTGACATTAAAATAATAATGAGGTCCTCTGTTAATTCTGCCTTGATTTTTTTTAATTGCTTGGTGCTCTCCCTGTTCAAGCTTAGTTTCTTTGATAAAAACCTCTACAAATTCATTATTAACAATTGTAACTTTTTCCACCTCTCCTTCCATCAAAAATTCTGTTAAAAATTTTTGTTTATTGATTTTTTTTAGAGGAGAAGAGATTGTGTTAAATAACTGTAGCATTATAAATAATAATGCAACACCTGCATAAATCCAATAGAAATTGAAATTTTGACTTTTTTTCTTTTTTTTATTCACTTTAATCTATGTTTTGTATTATACCATCTGCCCATAATTCTTCTAATTGGTATTTTAGTCTAGTATCTCCATGAAATATATGAATTATTATATCAAAATAATCCAATATTCTCCAATTAGATTCTCGGCCTTCTTGTTTCCATACTTTTAGATTCATGTTATCTAATAATAACTTTTCAATTTTATTTGCTATTGCATTAATTTGTGTCTTTGAATTGGCACTACAAATAACAAAAAAAGAACAAGGTGAGTTGCTAATTTCATCTAAATTGATAATAGTAACTTCTTTTCCTTTTTTTTCTTTGATTCCCTCAACAATCAAAGTTATGTTTTTATTTTTTTGAATTAACTTAATTAGTGGTTTTTTTTAATTATTATTGATTATAAAATTTAATATTATAAAAATATATATTTTCATTATTATGTTTAATAAATATGCATAAATGTTTTAATAATATAATTTATTTTGATTGTTTAGATTCCTCTAATGATTATTTAATAGATTTATATAAGAACTTTTCTATTATCGACCCATTAACTATATATGTGGATAAGCAAAAGAAAGGGCGAGGTAGTATGGGTAAAAAATGGTTTTCAGGAAAAGCAGGTTTAACTTTTAGTTTTTCTATTAAGATATCAGAACATCAGCAGCCTTTTACTTTCAACATGTTGACCACTCTATCACTATTTAGACTGTTAAGGGATTTAGATATTCAAGCATATATAAAATATCCCAATGATATTATTGTGAATAATAAAAAAATTGCCGGTGCATTGACTGAAATCATTAATATTAAGGGTCAGAAGTATGCTATTATTGGTGTTGGCTTAAATGTCAACAATGTAACTTTCCCTCAAACAATTCCACATGCAACTTCATTATATCAGTTGCTGTCAAACCAAATTAATAAAGATGATTTGTTCAGGTCTTTAATAATCCATATTAAAGATTTCATGACACTAAATACTAATCAAAAACATGATGTTCAGAAATTATATTTTAAATACCTTCAAGGTACTAATGATTATGTGTTAACTTTTTTTAGAGGTGAAAAGATGTTTTTAAAGATTTTACATCTTAATAGCCAAGGTGTGTTAACTATTCAAGAAAGAGATTCTTTGGTTGTTTATACAGTTGCATCAACAGAATTAAAATTCCTATTAATTTAATTCATTTTTTTGCCAATCATATAATACCTGACTTTCTGTGTGAGTAATTAGTTTTTTTTGCATGGCTACAGATATTAAAGTGGTATAGTCACATAAAGAAAAATATGGTATTGATAGATCTTGAGGATTAAAAAAATTGTATGTGAAAATTGACATTAAGCCAATTACTGTGGAATTTTTTTCAATTGCTTGAATAGCCTTTAAACTACTTTTACCAGTGCTTATAAGGTCCTCAATTACTATTACACGGCTTTTAGGCTTCAAGTCACCTTCAATTTGATTTTGTCTTCCATGTGATTTTGCTTGGCTTCTGACATATATAAATGGGAGGTTCAGTTGATCAGCAATTAGCATTCCATGTGGAATTGCACCAGTTGCCACTCCTGCTATATAATCAATAGATTCAAACTGTTTTATTATAGTTTCACAAAACAATTTAATTATTATTTTTCTTTCTTTTACGTGAGATAATAATAGTCTATTATCACAATAAATAGGTGATTTTTTTCCTGAAGACCAGGTGAAGAAATTAGAAGGTTGTAACTTTATTGCATTTATACTTAACAATATATCAGCAATTTTTTCAGACTTTAATTGATTAATTATCATGTTGCAAATTTATAAAGTTTTTATTAAAAATTTTTTCGTAGCTATTGGATATTGTCCTCATTTAATGAAAAATGTAGATTTAATTTCACAATCGTGTAGTTGTATTTTTTGTTCATCTTCTTTAGATGATGAAAATACGATGACACAAATATCTACTGCATCATTACTGTGTAATTATTTAATTTTCAATTCATATAATCTTAAAGGTAATTTAATTATTCATTCTATTCATTGTAATGATATTTTTCAAAATTTGAAACAAAAATATTCTTTTATTATTTCAGCTGGTGGTGTTGTGTTAAATGAAAAAGATGAAGTTTTGATGATTTTGAAAAATAATATTTGGGATTTGCCTAAGGGTAAAAAAGATATGCTTGAATCAGATTCTGAGGCAGCTGTAAGAGAAGTCAATGAAGAAACTAATGTCAAGATTGCCTCTATCTTTGATGGCCCCTTTAGTACATACCATATGTATTCTTGTTCGCAAGAACAAAAACAAAACAACATGATTTTAAAAGAAACTAAATGGTTTTTAATGCATGCTGATTCGAAAGAAAGATTAAGGCCTCAGCTTGAGGAGTGTATAAATGATGTAGCTTGGATTCCCAAAAAGCAAGTATTTCAGATCAAGACTTATGATTCAGTAAAATTAGTTTTCGAGTATTTTTTTAATTAGTAGTAGCTGTTATTCTATGGCAGAAATTGTATTATGATGCAAGAATGGTTTTAAGTCACCTCTGTTTTTTATAATATCTTTTACTATGCTGGATGATATCATCATATGATTTTGACTTGTTAGAAAAAATACAGTTTCAATTTTAGTATTTAATTTATTATTAGTTAATGCTATATCTTTTTCATATTGAAAATCAGTATAATTACGCAAACCTCTTATAATGTATTTTGATTTTTGTTCTTTACAGAAATTAACTGTTAAGCCAGCATAATCTTTTATTAGTATTTTTTTTTCATTTTTAAATATTGATGTAATAAATTCTTTTCTTTTTTTTAATGAGAACATATATTTTTTTTCTGGGTTCATCCCAATTGCTATAATTACCTTGTCAAATAATTGAAGAGAGCGCTTTACAATGTCAATATGGCCTAGTGTTAATGGGTCAAAACTACCCGGGAAAACAGCTGATTTCAGGTTCATAATTGTAATTTATATTTTAAAAAAACTAAAATTCACACTTCCGTATTTTTTTGTCAGATAAAGATTATCATGTTTTGTAAAATTAATAAATTTCGAGTGTTCAATAATTAAAGTTCCATGTTCTTTGATTAGTTTCTTATTTAAGATCAATTCTATTATCTTTTCGTATTCTATTTGAGTGTAATTATATGGTGGGTCAGCAAAAATAACATCATAATCTTCTTGATTTCTTTTTAAATACCGCATAGTATCTGAAAAGACTATATCTAGCATTGTAAGATTCAGTAATAATTTTATTTTTTTGATAAAATCGATACATTTTCTATTATTATCCACAGCTGTTATTTTTCTCACCCCTCTAGAACAGAACTCGTAACTTATATTTCCAGTACCAGCAAAAAGGTCTAATGCACATGTGTGTTCAAATATATAATCATTCCTTAACAGGTTAAATAAGCTTTCTTTTGCAAAATCTGTAGTTGGTCGAGCATGTAACTTTTGAAAGTTAATTTTTCGGTTTTTATATAATCCAGATATTATTCGCATATTATTTGACTAAAAATATGATGGTTATTGTAATCTTGAAAATCTAGTAGTTGATGGTTATATAAAAACATATCCGGTTTTTGGAGGAATATAATATGATGTATATAATCTTTCATGATATTAAAATACGGGTGTGTTTTATCTAGGTTACTAATTATGTTTAGTTTTGTATTATGCTGATTGACATTTAAAATATGTAAGCAATTAGTAAAGTAATATAAAAAGTCATTTTCATTGTCAAATTTAAATTGATTATAAAAAATAAATTGTTTGTTTTTTAGGTATACGATACTAAATTGGCTATTTTCAAGATGTATCAACATCTCATCTTTATTTTTTTCACTTCGATATATAGCATAATCTGTTAATATGGATGCAAATGGCTTAATTATTGTTTTTGTAAAGGTTTTGGTAAATATTTGTTCAATCTGTTTATTAATAGATGATATGGCGTAACAATCAGTAAATTTTTGCTTTATATATATATGCGTATCCATTGGTTGGCTAGATTTATTTATTTCAATATAATTGGAGATATTTTTTTGGTCAAATAATGGCGCTGGAATAAATGTAGATTGTGCTATATTAATAGCTACTAATGCAGGGCTTACTAGATTGGGAGGTTTTACTTTCTGTATTATTTGACTAATGTGTTTTACCAGTTTTTCTGGATCGGTTTTAATCGGTTCTGTCTCTATACTTTCAAAACATTTTTTAGACGTATTAAAAGTGGAGTGAGTGAGTGAAAGATTATCTAAGTAAAGTATCAACTTTAAATGACCGTCTTTTTTTATTTGACTATTGCCAGTTCCCATTTAAATGTGCTTCAAACATAGAACCAATAACCAATGGGTCATTTGGATCATAAGGTTTCGGATCTTTGGCTTCAAAAACCGGAACAGTTATTTTAGATTTATTAATTGTTCCAGCGGATAATTGAAATTTTATTCCATTACCAAAAGGCACATATGCAAGTGAATCAATTGGGTAATTTTTGGAAAATAAAGAGTCTAGTATATTAACTTTTCCTAATGTGTCAATTAGCATGGTGTCTTTAAATTGATACTCTCTATATATGTCATTGAAGTATTCAATTAATGTGTCAGTTTTTTCCACTATTACAAATGAATCTAATTTTACAAATGGAATAAGTTTTTCAAAGTCACTAGTGAAAAATCCATTTTTTTCTTTAAAAGCTAATTCAGCACTTCTTATATCTATTAATTTCTGTTTAACAAAATTATACCTATAATTTTTTTCTTTTTCAAACTTTATTGGGTCCATGATGATTTTAGTTAGAAAAATTCCCAACCCAACAATTATTAATGGTAATATTATTTGAAGAGTTTTTTGGTAATTATTATGCAATTTAACCGAGGGGGTTGCTAATATAGCTAATAAGGCTATAAGTAAAATCGTAATAATAATAATAATAATCATGTTTTATAATTTTATCATTCAAATCTACAATTTTTTAACAATATATTGATAATTCAGATGTTCTTTAGCTATTAAAATATAAAAATCTTTTTATTAGTCAGTAATGTAATTTTAAACATTTAAAATTTTGTTTTAAATTCGCTCAAGTAAAATTTAAATTTTTTTTCAAAATGGGTAAAGGCAAAATCAAAGTTCAAGCGGAAAATATTTTTCCAATAATAAAAAAGTTTTTATATACAGATCAAGAAATTTTTTTAAGAGAATTGGTTAGTAATGCAGTTGATGCAACTACTAAATTGAAAAAATTATCTTCTCTTGGTAAGTTTAAAGGTGATTTAGGTGATTTAAAAATTGAGATTGTAGTTAATAAAGATGATAAAACAATTTCTATCATTGATTGTGGGATTGGTATGACTTCTGATGAGGTCAAACAGTATATTAATCAAGTTGCATTTTCAGGTGCAGAGGATTTTTTAAAAAAATATGATGATAAAAATGATAA
>NZUB01000035.1 GCA_002696965.1 Flavobacteriales bacterium
ATTTCTTCTTCTTCTTGAGTGCTGCAACCAGGGTCAATAATCATACATTTTTGATTGTCACTAACCACATATGTGTTTTCCTGAAATGAATTGAATGTAAATTTTTTAATTATCATCTCTTTAGTTATTTTAGTGTAATTCTAAATAATCCAATGTGTTTCACGAAGATATAAAAAAGCAAATAAAGAAAATCACCCAATCAATTTTTAATGATGTTGTTTCTTTTAGGAGATGGATTCATCAAAATCCAGAGTTATCTTTTCATGAAAAGAAAACTTCTAGTTTTATATGTGAAGTATTGAAAAAAAATAATATAAAGTTTACTTCAGGTGTAGCTGGCTATGGTGTTGTAGCATTAATTGAGTTTAATAATCCATCAAGCCAAGTGATTGGGGTACGAGCAGATATGGATGCTTTACCTATTCAAGAAAAAAATAATATTCCTTATAAATCTATTAATAATGGTATTATGCATGCTTGTGGTCATGATGCTCATACTGCTATAGCTTTGGGGGTTGCAATTGTATTAAATCAATTAAAAAATGACTTACAAGGCACTGTTAAAATTATTTTTCAACCCGCGGAAGAAAAGTTGCCTGGGGGAGCTTCTCTAATGATTGAACAAGGCGTTCTGTTAAGTCCCACAGTAGATAAAATGTTAGCTTTGCATGTTTTACCAGAAATGGAAGTGGGAAATATAGGTTTTCGTGCTGGTCAGTATATGGCTGCATGTGATGAATTATATATTGTCATGAAAGGCAAGGGAGGGCATGCTGCTTTACCAAATAGTGTTGTGAATCCAATTACTGCTTCGGCAGAACTTCTAATTAATATAAAAAAAGAAGTTTCTAAATTAAATTACAAGGATAAATATATATTAGAATTTGGAGATTTTCACGCGTATGGTGCTTCAAATGTGATACCTGAAGAAGCTAAAGTCGCTGGAACGTTAAGAACGTTGAACATGACTTTTAGAAATAAGGCGCATGGTATTATTTTAGATGAAGTAAAAAAAATAGAACATAAGTATTCATCTAATTGTGATTTTGAAATTAAAAAGGGGTACCCAGTCTTATACAATGATAGTGATTTAACACAGTCATGTGAACAATGGAGTCAACAATTTATTAATCCGAAGCAAATTAAAAAGTTGAGTATTCGTATGGCTTCAGAGGACTTCGCTTATTTTTCCCAGCAAGTACCTTCTTGTTTTTTCCGAATAGGCGTCGGGAATAAACAAAAAAAAATAGTTCATTCTGTACATACTCCGTATTTTAATATTGATGAAAAAAGTTTGGAAATAGGAGTTGGTTTGATGAGTTATTTAACGGTTGCTAATTTGCTAGATCTGAAAATAGCTTGACTCTTACTAGTCTAAGTTCATCTTCATCATATTCGCCTTCAAAATATTGTTCAGCTTTTGAAATAGAGTCATTTTCAGCTTCATTTAGAAAATAATCACGTATTTCCTCCTGTTGTTGCATGTCTAAAACTTCATTAATATGATAATCAATATTAATTTTAGTACCTGAGTTTACAATATTTTCAATTTCATCTAATAATAAATTAATGCTAATATTCTTTTGATCTATGATATCATCAAAGCCAAGTTTTCTGTCGGCACTTTGTATAATAAAAATTTTTAAATCGTTTTTTTTTGGTTTTGATTTCACAATAAAGTCTTGAGCTCTTTCAATATTATTATCATCCACATATTCTTTAATAGCTGTAATAAAATCTGCGCCATATTTTTCTGCTTTTCCTTTTCCAACGCCTATAATATTGCGAAGCTCCTCCATGTTGATAGGATATTGTATTGACATGTCTTCTAATGATGGATCCTGAAATATTATGAAGGGGGGGATGTTTTTTTCTTCCGCAATGCGCTTACGTATTTTTTGTAAAATATAGACCAGGTTTTTATCAAATGATGAAGGTGTATGTGATATTGGTTTTTTACTATTAAATGCTTGATCCATTATTTCAAAAGTGTATGAATTTTTTAAAAAATCATCACCTTTTTTATTTATTGAAAGAGTTCCATATGATTCAATATTTTTGCTAATTAAATCTTCAATGATACCTTTTCTAATTATTTGTTGTATTACGAAAGTTGTAATGTGTTCACCTTTTTTAAAGTTTTTTAATGTATTGATTGCAAAATTATTTATACTATTCACAGATCCATGTAGTATTTTGATGATTTGTTTCATGTTGAATCTATTGTGTGTTTCTTTTATAGTTTCTAAAATAATTTTCAACTCTTTTTGTACATCTTTTAATTTGTTTTTTTGATTACAATTGTCACATTTTTTATTACAATACTCTTTTTGATATTTTTCACCAAAATAGTGTAGGATTTTTTTTCTTCTACAATCAGAATTTTCAATATAAGCAACAATTTCTTCTAATAATTGTGTGCCAATTTCTTTTTCATAAATATTTTTTTTTGAATTGAAATTTTCAAATTTTTCTACATCTAAAGGATCATAAAATAAAATGCAATTTCCTTCGCCACCATCTCTTCCAGCTCTTCCAGTTTCTTGATAATAATTTTCCAAGCTTTTAGGTAAATTATAGTGAATAACATATCTTACGTCAGGTTTGTCAATCCCCATACCAAAAGCAATAGTTGCTACAACTACGTCAATATCTTCCATTAAAAAAGCATCTTGTGTTTTTCTTCGAACAGACTGTTCTAAACCAGCATGGTAGGGGAGACTTCTTAGATTATTTAAATTTAAAAATTCAGATACTTCTTCAGCTTTTTTTCGTGATAAGCAATAAATTATACCTGATTTACCTTCATTCTGTTTAACATATTTAATAATGTCTTTATCTACATTTTGTTTTGTTTGTATTTCATAATACAAATTTGGACGATTAAATGATGAAATAAATAATTGGTTTTTTTCTATACCTAAGTTTTTTATGATGTCTTTTTTTACTTTTTCTGTTGCTGTTGCTGTTAAGGCCATGATTGGCTTAGTTCCAATTTTGGATATAGTATTTTTAATTTTTCTATATTCAGGTCTAAAATCATGCCCCCATTCAGAAATACAATGTGCCTCATCTATTGCAAAAAAAGAAATAGTAAAACTTTTGAAAAACGCTAAATTCTTCTCTTTACCTATTGTTTCAGGTGCTACAAATAATAATTTAGTTTTTCCATCAACCACAGCTTGCATAACTTGTTGTATTTCCTTTTTGCTTAATGTAGAATTGAAAAAATGAGCAATATCAGGGTTTTTAGAATAGCTTCTTATTGAATCTACTTGATTTTTCATTAGTGCAATTAAAGGAGAGATAACTATGGCAACTCCTTCTAAAATAAGGGATGGTAATTGATAGCACAATGATTTACCTCCACCAGTTGGCATAATAATAAATGTGTTATTACCTGCTAAAATAGAATTAATTGCTTTTTCTTGATTGCCTTTAAATTTTTTAAAGCCGAAAAAATCACGCAAGTGTTTGTTAATATCAATTTCAATCTTTTTCATTCCTAGGTAATAGTTTAAAAAAATACCATTAATTTTATCTACATTAATATAATTCTTTTTTTTAGATTACACTACATGAAACATGGCATAGATATTATTAAGGTGGCAAAAGAATTAATCAATGATCAATTATTAGAATTAAGAAAATTGAGTGATAATTTGGAACAAGATTTTGTTGATGTAATAGAAGCATTGTCAAATTGTCAAGGTAGATTAATTATTATTGGTTTAGGCAAGAGCGGAATAATTGGCAGAAAAATATCAGCTACTCTTAACTCCACGGGGACTTTTTCATCCTTTATACACGCAAGTGATGCATTACATGGAGATGCAGGTAATATTAATTTTAATGATATTGTTATGTTTATTTCAAACAGTGGTAATACAGATGAGTTGAAACAATTGGTTCCACTTGTCAAGAAAATGAATATTCCAATAATTACAATGACTGGCAATATGCGTTCTTTTCTAGCTTTAGAATCGGACTTTATATTAAATGTTAATGTATCTAAGGAGGCGTGTCCAAATAATTTAGCTCCCACTACTAGTACAACTATGCAGTTGGTTATGGGGGATGCAATAGCAGTTAGTTTGTTAAAAATTAAAAACTTTTCTAAGGAAGATTTTGCCAAATATCATCCTGCAGGTTCATTAGGTAAAAAGCTCAATATGGAAGTATCTGATTTATGTGATTTTTCTAATCCTCCAAAAGTTTTTTTAGGTGACAGTTTGGACAAAATTATTTTTGAAATCTCTTCCAAAAGACTAGGTGCTACAGCGGTATTGGATTCTAATACTATCGTAGGTATTATTACTGATGGCGATCTGCGAAGAATGTTAGAAAAAGAAATAGAAATTAAGACTATTTCAGCATCATTTTTAATGACTAAAAACCCGAAAACAATTCAAAAAAAAACTTTATTATATGAAGCATTTAGTCTTATGAAAAAACATAATATAACACAATTATTAGTGAAAGATGGTGAGCAGTATGTTGGAATAATTCATTTACATGATATTTTAAAATGTAATATCTTTTAAATATTAATATGATGAATCAAAATAGTTCTAGGCAGACATTTACAGGTCATTTAGAAGTACTCAGATGGCACTTTTTTCGCTCATTTGTTGCAATTTTTTTTGGGGCTATTATTGTTTTTTTTAATAAATCTTTTGTATTTGATAAAATTATTTTTGCATGTAAGGAAAACACTTTTCCTACATATGTTTTTTTATGCGAGCTATCAGAAAAATTATGCATAAAAGACATGCCTTTTATTTTGATGAATATTGAAATGGCTGGTCAATTTATGATGCATCTTTTAGTTTCATTTGTTGGAGGTATTATAATATCATTTCCTTACATCTTATATGAATTCTGGTCATTTGTTTCACCAGCTTTGTATAAAAATGAAAAAAAAATATCTATAGTAATTTTTGTTATTGCTTTTTTCCTGTTTATTATAGGTGTTCTGTTTGGGTATTATGTTATAATACCATTTTCCATTAATTTTTTAAGCTCATATGCTGTTAGTGGAGTTATTGAAAATAATATTCACTTTATATCTTTTATTAAAACAGTTACAACAATTATATTAACTACCGGAATTCTGTTTCAGTTGCCACTTGTTATTTATTGTTTAACAAAATTTAATTTAATTAGTCCTAATCAGTTAATACAATATCGAAGACATGCATTCGTTATAATATTAATTGCAGCTTCTGTCTTGACTCCTCCGGATGTGTTTAGTCAGATTTTGATTGGATTGCCGATATTTATTTTATACGAATTTTCCATTTTTATATCTAGGATTTCAAAACCTAAATCATGAAATTAAAAGCAAATAATTTAAAAAAAAAATATGGTGAAAGATATGTTGTTAATGACGTTTCTATTGAATTAGAAAATGGTGAGGTTGTTGGTTTATTAGGGCCAAATGGAGCAGGTAAGACAACTACATTTTACATGTTGGTTGGCCTGATTAGAGCTTTTGAGGGTAGTGTGGTATTAGCTGAGGATGATATTTCAAAAGACCCGATGTATATAAGGTCACGTAAAGGAGTTGGATACTTGCCACAGCAACCATCAGTTTTCACTAAAATGAGCGTTGAAGATAATCTTTTATCTGTGCTAGAAACAACAGGTTTAAATAAAATTAGACAAAAAGAACAATTAGAAAGTATTTTGCTTGATTTTGGTTTAAGTAAGATTAGAAATACAAAGGCCAATTTATTATCAGGTGGAGAACGGAGAAGATTAGAAATCGCACGTGCTATTTCTAATGAACCTAAATTTATTTTGCTAGATGAACCATTTGCGGGTGTTGATCCAATTGCAATTCAGGATATTCAAAATATGATTAGAAAATTGAAAGAAAGAAATATAGGTGTATTAATTACAGATCATAATGTGCGAGAAACATTATCTATTACAGATAGATCCTATTTACTTTATGATGGGAAAATATTAAAATATGGCAACACAAGTGATTTAATTAACGATCCGGAAGTTAGAAGGTTGTATTTAGGAGATAATTTCAAGTTTTAAACTTTTGTAATAGTAAAATCATATTGTTCAGTGATTTGATTTACTAATAGTTTTTCACAAATATCTTTAACAATTGTTTCAGCATCTTCTTCTTTTTCACTTTCAATATTCAATGATATATGTTTCCCCATTCGAATATTAGAAATATTATCTATACCTAATTTAGATGTGTTATTTTCTATTGTTTTACCTTGGGGATCTAGTAGAGCATCTTGAGGCATAATATTAATTTTGGCTAAAAATTTCATATTAATTTTGGTTAAAATGGTTAATTGATAAATTTTTAAATAAATGATATGTAAAATAATTCGTATAGCTAATCATACAAACTTAAATATATATAATATAGATTTAGAAATCCACAGAAAAACTGTTTTTCTTTTAACATGCATAGTATTATTAAGATGATTCAATTTTAAACTAGCAATATTATAATCAATAATAATCAAAAAGTAAACAAGGTATTGGTGACTAATTATTTATCTTTATAATATTATGCTTAAAAGATTATCTTTTTGTTTTTTTTCAGCTTTATTATTATTTATTAGTTGGCCTCCAATTAGTTCTTTTACTTCGTGTATTTTTATAGCTTTTGTTCCTTTATTGTTAGTTGAGTGGGATGTTAGTAATAGGAAAATAAGTCAAAAGCAATTTTTCGGCTATTCATATTTGACTTTTTTTATATTTAATTTACTAACTACTTATTGGGTTAAGCATGCTCATCTTGGTGGGGCTGTATTTGCTATTATTTGTAATACTTTATTTATGGCGCTAGTATTTTCTTTTTATTCGAAAATAAAGAATAATACTACATCAAATAACGCAGTTTTCATTTTACCCATTCTATGGTTAAGTTTTGAGTATTTACATTTAAATTGGGATTTAAGCTGGCCTTGGTTAACATTAGGCAATGTTTTTGCAACACAAACTGATTGGGTTCAGTGGTATTCATACACAGGGGTTTTGGGTGGCACATTATGGGTTCTATTAGTTAATTTATCTGTTCTGAATATTTGTAAAAAAACTCATTTAAATGGCTTTAGATTGAAATTTGTTATTTCAACATGTATATTATTAATTTTCCCATTGTTAAGTTCTTATTATCTATATGGTCAATATGTTTATTATTTTGATACTAATTATGATTCTAAAGACAGTTTAAATGTACTTGTAGTGCAACCAAATATTGATCCATATAAGGAAAAGTTTTCATCTTTACAGATAGATCAAACAAATAATATGTTGAATCTTATTAGACCTTATGTAACTGCAAAAACAGATTTTATTATTTTACCAGAAACCTTTTTGAATCAGCCAATATGGGAGCATCAGCTTTTTAATAATCTTGATATCAAACAATTATTTGATTTGATTAATAATAATAAATTGCAAACAAAATTAGATGGTGAAAAAAATACACTTTACTCTATAAATATTTTAGTTGGAGCAATGACATTAGGATTGTCTCAAAAGAGTCCAACGTCAAAACCGTTAGGCAACCATAAACATCAATTTTATCAAGTATATAATACAGCGTTGCACTTAAGGAATAATTTTTTTCATGAAGATGATATAGATTATCAATCTCAAGGATTAAAAATCAATACTTATCATAAATCTAAACTAGTTCCTGGAGCTGAAAAAATGCCATTTCAAAATTTGCTGTTTCCGCTTTTAGGTGATCAAATTTTAAAAATAGGTTCTTCTACATCACTTGGCAACTTTTCTCCACAGGATTCTGTTTCGTTGTTTAATTCGACAACTATATTAGCTGATTCTAGTATTAATCAGTTACACTACTCCATTGCTCCTATCATTTGTTATGAATCTATATATGGAAATTATGTAAGGCAGTTTGTTCAAAAAGGTGCACAGGCTATTTTTATAATAACTAATGATGGCTGGTGGAAGCAAACTAGCGGATATAAACAGCATAGTATGTATGCTAAATTACGAGCCATAGAAACAAGATGTTATATTGCACGATCTGCAAATACGGGTATATCATCTATTATTAACCCATTGGGTATAATAGATTCTCAAATTGATTGGGATAATAGGGATGTAATCTCTGCTAGTATTTTATTAAATAATGATAAAACTTTTTATACAAAACATGGGGATTTTTTAGGTAGAATTTCATCTTTTTTGTCAATTTTTATTTTCCTTTTATATCTTGTAAGGAAGAAACTTAATTTTTCTCATTAATATATAATTATAACTATTATTTTTGTAATTATTAAAATCATTACTTATGGATTTATTTGATGTTATAGTAATTGGGTCTGGGCCCGGCGGATATGTTTCTGCTATCAGATGCGCACAATTAGGCATGAAAACAGCTATTGTTGAAAAGTATTCTAAACTAGGTGGCACATGTTTAAATGTGGGGTGTATTCCATCTAAAGCTTTATTAGAATCTTCAGAACATTTTCATAAGTCACAATATGAGTTCAAAGATCATGGAATTAATGTTGGTTCTTTAGGAATAAACTTTTCTCAAACAATGAAAAGAAAAGAAAAAATTATTTCTGAAATGCATTCGGGGTTAAATTTTTTGATGCAAAAAAATAAAATCACTGTTTTCAAAGGAACTGGTTCATTTTTAGATAAAAATACAGTTACTATTAAGAATGATAAAAAGAAACAAAAAATTCAAGCTAAGAATATTATTATAGCAACAGGATCGAAACCGCTCACATTGCCATTTTTTAATATGGATAAAGATAGAATTATAACATCTACAGAGGCTTTATCATTAAAAGAAATTCCTAAAAAAATGATTATTATAGGGGCTGGTGTTATTGGTTTAGAGTTAGGTTCTGTATATGCCAGGATGGGCTCAGAAGTATCAGTAGTAGATGTCTCATCTAGTGTCATCTCTTCAATGGATTTAAGTTTGGGTAAAGAATTAAAAAAGGTATTAACTCGAGACTTAGGTTTTAAGTTTTATTTGTCTCATAAAGTAGAAAAAGTTACTAGTAATGGTAAGAAGGTGGATGTCATTGCAGTATCGTCTTCAAATGAAAAAATTAAGTTGCAGGGCGATTATTGTTTAATTTCTATAGGTAGGCGCCCTTATACGAATTCATTAAATTTAGATTCGATTGGAGTTGAAACTAGTGCCAATGGACAGATAAAAGTTAATAAATCGTTAATGACATCACAGTCTAATATATATGCTATTGGGGATGTGGTTGAGGGGGCTATGTTAGCTCATAAAGCAGAAGAAGAGGGAGTTTTTGTCGCAGAATTAATTTCAGGGCAAAAGCCTCAACTTCATCATCATTTGATCCCAAATGTTGTTTATACTTGGCCAGAAGTTGCTTCAGTAGGTTTCACTGAAGAAGAACTCAGGGAATCAGGAAAAAAAATAAAGATTGGTACTTTCCCGTTTAAAGCTAATGGTCGGGCGAAGATTTCTATGGATACAGATGGTTTTGTAAAAATTATTGCAGACGCTCATAATGATGAAATACTAGGTGTTCATATGATAGGTCCTCGTTGTGCTGATTTAATTTCAGAGGCTGTAGTAGCTATGGAATATAAAGCATCTGCAGAGGATATTGCTAGAATTACACATGCTCACCCCACCTTTAGTGAAGTGATAAAAGAAGCTGCACTAGCTGCTACGGATAATCGAGCTTTACATATATAGTATTTGTGTTTAGTATTAGTCGTTTATTTTTTTAATTATAATTTGAGTAAGAAAAAAAAAACATATACAGTTTCGAATTTACATAAGTTTAAGAGTAATTTACTAGATTATTTACGCCCACATAAATGCTTTTGTTTTTTAGATAGCAATGATTCTTGTTCAGAGGAATCGTTTAATTTTTTAGCTGCATTTCAACCTAAGAAGCAATTAATAAATTGCAAGCATCCATTTGAAGATTTGCAAAAAATGATTAATTCATCACAAGATTGGCTTTTTGGATATTTAAGTTATGATTTGAAAAACAAAATTGAAAAATTAAACTCTACTAATGAAGATCATTTAGCATTTCCAGATATACATTTTTTTATTCCCTCA
>NZUB01000036.1 GCA_002696965.1 Flavobacteriales bacterium
GTTATTGTAGTATCTCATAATAGACATTTTTTAGATACAATATGTACTAATATTGTAGATATAGATTTTCAAAAAATACAACTATACACCGGAAATTATACATTTTGGTATCAATCAAGTCAATTATTACTACGCCAAAGAAGTATGGCTAATAAAAAAGCTGAAGAAAAAAGAAAAGAGTTACAAAATTTCATCTCTAGATTTAGCGCGAATGCATCTAAAAGTCGACAAGCTACTAGTAGAAAAAAATTATTAGAAAAAATTAATATTGACGAAATCAAACCCTCAAGTAGAAAATATCCAGCAATCATATTTAAGCAATTTAGAGATGCAGGAAATGATATTTTAGAAGTGAATAATCTAACAGCACAGGATGAAAATGGAGATTACTTAATAAAAGACTTAAGCTTTTCAATTAGAAAAGGTGAAAAAGTTGCTTTTTTAGCCAAAAATCACCAATCAATCACTTGTTTTTTTGATATTATTAATAAAAAACATGAATCCTTTTTAGGAGATTTTAAATTTGGTACAACTACTAGGCATACATATCTCCCTAATAACCATGAAGAATACTTTAAAAAAGAAATTAATATTATTGATTGGTTGCGTGATTTTTCAGAGGAAAAAGATGAAGTATTTATAAGAAGTTTTCTAGGAAAAATGTTGTTCAGTGGAGATGAAGTATTAAAATATATTAATATTTTATCTGGTGGCGAAAAGGTAAGATGCATGTTGTCTAAAATGATGATGCTAGAAGGAAATATTCTAACTTTTGACAACCCCACTAATCATCTAGATTTAGAATCAATCCAAGCTTTAAATAATGCCATGATTGACTTTAAAGGAACTATATTGTTTTCTTCTAATGATCATGAGTTAACACAATCAGTAGCAAATAGAATTATTGAAATCACACCAAACGAAAACTCTGATAAACTCATGACTTATCAAGAATACATTGATTATAAAGATAATAAAATGAAAAAAGTATAGGATGTATATAGATTTTATTTAAAAATATATTTTTTCTCTACTCTCCCATCATCATAAATATTAATAAACATATTTTGATTTATAACATCTCTGCCTAATACATCAATAGTTCTAATGAGTTGCTTGTTTTTAAATTCTTCATTTAAAAATATACCATCACAAGCATCTCCCTGGTTATCAAAATTAAAATCTTCCTGATTAGGATTGTATTCTTCTGGACAGTTATCTAATTCATCACAGATTAAGTCATTATCTATATCACTAATACAATTCCCTTCACAATCATAAAAATCATCTGGATATACACAAGAACCATCATCATTAACAGCTAAAACATTATAATTACATGCGAACTCATCTACACATCCTAAAATGAAATCACATTCAATTTCAAGTTGCCAATTATAGAAATAGTAATAGTAATCCTCTGGACTATCTGTTGTATTTGATGTGATTTCAATTAAGTTTAAAAGATTAATAGGAAAGATGTTATTTGAAACACTACTGTTTCGATAAAGTCCTTCATTAGGACCATTGATTCCTATTTTATAATTATCGCCTTCAGGTATCATAAAATTTAACTCTATTTGATTAAATCCAATATCAAAATCAACACTAGAAGAATAAATTTGATTATTATTTATGTCTAAAATTTCAATTTGTGTAGTAAAAGGGGTTTCAGCATATATATCTACCGATTTTAAATTTACATTTTGATTACAATTAAATACCATGTCCCATAAATCATTATAATGATATCCACCAGAACCTAGATTAATATAATCAGGTCCTGTAAAAAAAGAGGACATATTAGCTAATGAATCATAATTAGACGCGTAAACATTATCGCAACCTAAAACAATGGGAACACAACTATTGTCATTGAAACACGCTAAATCATCATAATTAATTGAGTTAGAATCAGTACACCCAGCAACATAACAACAAGAATTGTCGTTAAATAATACAGAACTATTATAATTATATGCATCTTCGTCATCACATCCACACTCTTCACTTAATTTAAGTGATAATAAGTCATTATAATATATTCCTGTCTCGGCTTCAAAACCAGATGTTAAAAAAACATTACAGTTAATAACAAATGATCCTGGAGCCCATCTTGCTCCTCCGGGATGGGACATAAGTTGATTCCAAGTATCTAATTGAGGATTATACTCCCATAACTCACCTGAATTTAATGGACCATGATCATCTCCATCACCGCTTAAAACATAACCCTTATCATTAAAACTAAATTGAGTGCCTGCTACTCTACCCTCAGAGGGAAAATCATTTAGTTGAATCCAATTGTCAGAATTAATATCATATTTATAAAAATCATTATAAATAACAATATTATTATTTATAGAATTTCCATGACCAAAACCTACGTAAGGTATGTTATTAATAGAAAAATAAAAAGGGTGATGTCTATCCCCAAAAGAAAAATTAGCCTTTTGATTCCAATCATTATTTAAAATATCATATTCCCACCAATCACCTAAATTCTCACTATCTATACTACCCATGCCAACAAAAATTTTATCATCACATAAAATCATTGCAGGATGATCTCGTCCAAGGTATGGGAAATTTGCTAGTTCCTCCCATGTATCATTGATTAGATCATACCTCCACCAATCATTTAGATAACCACTACTATTACTCCCAAATCCCATATATGCATATGTCCCATCAGAAACACCATAAGAATAGCCACGAGGTCCACCAGGGAAATCTGATAATTGATCCCAAACACCATCTTGTGAATCATATCTAAATACATCACTTAAATATATACCATCAGCACTTTGACCAGCTATAACATATCCATACCTGTCGTTTGAAAAAGTTATTGGATGATGCCTACCAACTCCTTCATAAGAACCTAAAAAAGTCCAGTCTTGAGAAAAGGAAAAATTAGAAATAAAGACAAGGAAAAGTAACTTTTTCATAGTTAAAGAATAATCGTTCTAATATAATCATTTATATAAATGTTATCATTATTTAGTTGTGAAAAACTCAATTTAGTAATAAATAATTTCATCCTATTAAGGAGAAAAGTAAATTTTTGTATAATTTTTTTGATAAATTATTATACATTTTTATATTTTTGTATAACTTTGATAAAAAATTATTATACACAACAATAAACTAAATTTTAAAAAAATGATAAAAAATATACTATTAACATTCTTATTTACTATAACACTTTCATTTGCTCAAACAGTACATACTGTTAATGCAGGAATGAACGGTTCTGATTTTTATTTTAACCCTTCAAATCTAATAATAGAACAAGGTGATATAGTTATTTGGATAAACGAAGGGGGGTGTCATGATGTAAATGGAGACATTAATACAATTACAAACATGGCTTATAATAACCCTGAAAATTTTGATTCACCTACAACTTGTGAACAAGGAGCAGAAATTTTCTCATACACTTTTAACACAGAGGGAATCTATAACTATGATTGCTCTGTTGGAAATCATGCAATAAATGGCATGGTAGGTTCTATTTCAGTTACATCGTCAAACAATTCAATAGTAGACATTATTGTCAACTCTGAAAATCATAACACACTAGAAGCTGCTGTAATTGCAGCTGAACTTACCGATGATTTAAGTGGTGATGGTCCATTTACTGTATTTGCTCCAACTGATGAAGCCTTTAATGCATTACCAGAAGGCACAGTTGCTGATCTTCTTGAAGATCCAACAGGACAATTAGCTAATATATTATTACATCATGTGTATGCAGGTAATGCATTATCTACTGATTTAAGTGATGGCATGATGATTTCTACATTGTTTGGAACAGAGTTAACTGTCAGCTTTGTGGATGGAGGAGTTATGATTGACAATGCTATGGTGACTGTAGTAAACTTAGTAGCAGACAATGGAGTTGTGCATGTAATTGATGCTGTTTTAATTCCTCAAGACTCAAGTATGGAAGAAAATAATATAATAAATGATTACATAATACAATCTTTTGACATATATGGTAGAAAAATAAATCAATCTAAATACACAACAATCCAAATTGATTTATATAAATCAGGAAAAAGTATAAAAAAACTAATCATAAACAACTAAACAATAATAACTGTGGCCCCCATTATTCTTGGTGTTATGGGGGTAATACTACTATTAAAATTCATGTGGGGGCCTACAGCTAAATAAAAATTTAATGAAAAAAATATTATTAATAGGATCAAATAGTGACATATCTAAAGCACTTATATTTGAAAATAGTACAGAATTTGATTTCATACAAATATCTTCAAGCAACAGTGCTTTTAACATACTAGATAATAAAACATTTCCTGAGCAAAACAACGTAGATGGATTAGTATATTTTCCAGGAACAATCAACCTAAAACCATTCACAAATTTAAAAGAAGATGATTTTCAAAGAGATTACGAAATAAATGTACTAGGCTTAATTAATGTATTACAATTCTACCACAAATCATTTAATCAAAACTCATCAATTGTTACTATTAGTACAATTGCTGCTAGTTTTGGAATGCCGTTTCACACGTCAATATCTATGTGTAAATCTAGTGTTGAGGCATTAACAAAAAGCTTAGCAGCTGAATGGGCTCCCAAAATAAGATTAAATTGTATTGCACCCTCATTAATTGCAACAAAAATGTCTGAAAGACTAATAAACTCTGAACTTAAAAAAAATAAAATATCTGAAAAACACCCATTAAAAAAAATTGGAGAAATAAGTGATATATCAAATATGATTTCTTTTCTTCTATCAGAAAAATCAAAGTGGATGACAGGTCAAATTATAAGATTAGACGGAGGACTATCAAATATTCGATAATCATAAAAACTTAATCAATAAAAGGTAAAATAGATAACTCTTTTGCTTTAGCTTCAACCATAATATCAACATCAATTCCATAAAGCTTAGGTATATTATTAATATAATCAGAATGTGCTTGAGGTTTAATAAGTGAATTAGACTCGTGATATGACTTAGACTCAGAATAGTGAACAACAGGTGTGATTTGTTTAGGCCAAGTTGAGACAGCTAATTTCAATGCCTCCTTTTCCGACATACCACCATCACAAAACTTGTGATGGTGATAATCAAACACAATAGGTATACCTATTTTTTCATGAATATACATTAAGTCTTTTACAGAGTACATAGATGATTTATCATCATTTTCAATAGTTAATCTAGATTGGACTGAATTAGGCAGTTTTTCATAGTTTTCACAGAACCTATTCATAGCTAAAAACTTATCTCCATATACTCCATTACAATGAATATTAATTTTATTATAAGGAGACCTTTCAAGTCCTAATAAATCAAACATTTCTCCATGCATAGACAAATCATTAATAGTATTTTTAACAACACTTTCTCGAGGTGAAACTAATACATTAAATGGTCCAGGATGAGCGGTCAATCTTAAATTATTATTTTTAGCTAACAATCCTGCTTCTAAAAGAACGGACTTTATCTGATTATAATCTTTAAGATCTTGTAAATTATATTCTGATGCCCATGGAAAAAATTCAGAAGATAATCTGAAAAATTTTATTTTGTTGTTAATATTCCACTTTAAAATTTTTATTAAGTCCTTACAATTTGCAAGCCCCAATTCACTAGCATAATCTAAACCCTTGTTCAAAAAAGTTTTTTTAACCATAGAACGGTTTGTAGTTATTTTTGGTGTATTATTTGACAAGGTCAAGTTTATACAGGCATATCCTAAATTCATAAATTAATATTATACTATTCAATATCGGGATAAGTGAAATTTAATGGATTAAGTATCTTAATACGATAACCTTCACCTGGTACCATATTACCAATACTATTTAGGTTATATTCTGGCCAATAAACATTACCATCATCGTCTTTTATAATGATTAAATTATCGTCTATAGAATTAAACATTGTTTCAATATTTACTGAATCTTGATGTAGGTAACCTAATATATTCCATGAACCTGATAATGATATAGAATAGTTATAGGGGCTTTTCACTCCATTAATGACTAACTCATCACTTTCACTCATTTTAATCTGATAACCTTTTCCAATGGAAAACTCACCAATTGAATTTAAATTATATTCTGGCCAATAAACATTACCATCTTCATCTTTTACAATAATGACATTGTCCTCGATTTGTGAAAAAATATTTTGAATCGTTAGTTCATTTACATCGATATATGTTGAAAATAATGACCATCCTGAATCAAGGATGATAGAATGATCAATTAAATCAATATCATCACAAATATTGTTATTATTTAAATCAACACATTCGTTTATTTGAAAACTATCAGAGTTATTATTATAAATCAAATCAACTAGTTGAGGGAAGTCAATAAATGGATTTCTATTTCCTTGCCATGAATAGATAACATCATTTCTATTTTGCTCAAATAAATCTGGGGGATCTTCTACGTGCCAACTTAAAAGTGTAGATAATATACCGATTTCAGGATCTGGATAATTAGTAGTATAATCTACCGGGCTTAAATCAGGCTCACTAGAACCACCTTCATATCTAACATCCATATAAAAAATGATTCTTGCTATATCTCCTTTAACCTCATCTCTAGGCTCAAATGTTAAGCTTGTACTAAAACATTCTGTTTCAACATCACCATTCATTACAATAACACCACCCACATCAAAATCTTTATCACTTCTTAAGGAATTAACACTTGCATCAGATGGTTTTAAATTATGCACGTCAGTAAAAGCAGGAGTTGAAAAAATACCACTTGGACCAAAATCCCCATGGGACTTAGGCCATACATGCTCTCTGTTCCAAAAGTCTTGTTGTGAATTAGAAGCAAAATCTAATTTATTAATAGAATTGCCTGTATATACTAATATAATATTTTCGGAATTATTTGGGTCTTCATCAGATTCTTTGAGAATCTCTTTAACTTGACTATATGAGTAAACAGAGTGATCATTAATAACATTATGTAACTCTTCCTTCAACATCAATCCACTTAATCCAACACAAGTGTTATAATAACTGTTTTGTGCAGAAATCATCAATGGTAAGTATAATAATAATAATATCTTTTTCATAACACTAAGATATGATTTATAAAAGAAAACGGTAATATCATCAGTAAATGAAAACAAATCTAAAAAAGTGAATGTCAAGACTATCAAAAATAAATTGGTTTGAATTAAGTATTATATTAAAAATTCATTTTTAATACTAAAATCTTTAACTTTAAGTAAGATAAAAGGGGAAATTATGAAAATACTAAAAACTATACTTGGAACAATTGTTGGAGTTGTTTTAGGGCTTGCTATTTTTTTTATTCTATTAGTTAGATCTTGTGCTGGAGGATTTTCAAACGATTCTGATTCCAATAAACAATCAACTCCCGAATACACCTTGTGTGAGTGTAAAGAGTATTGGAATAAAAGTTTTTGGAATAAAACTAATTATATTCAATCTGAAATTTGTGTAAAAAAATATGTATATGACAACGGCACGAGAAAAAACCATTCGCATTGTTTAAATGATGCTTGGGATGCAGCTTCTCAATTTGGAGATCCTCATGAATTTTTTATTAGATCTCAACAATGTAGTTGTTATTAAATAGGGTTATAAATAGAAATTTATAAACATGTACCCGTTATATCTAGATATAAAAAATAATATTTTAACAGAGTAGATTGGTTTGATGCAGAACTTATTTCTGCATTTGGCCTAAATAATATAACATTTTCCCATGGGCAATAATTGCTTGTAAAAAATTTTCTTTATAATGATAAGGGAGATTATAATCATTAGCTACTCTTTTTACAATAGGTGAAAGCTTTTCGTAATGGACATGACAAATTCCAGGAAACAAATGATGTTCTATTTGATAATTCAATCCTCCAATCAACCATGAAAACACTTTATTATTAGGAGAGTAGTTTGATGTAGTTAATAATTGATTAACAGCCCATGTATTTAGATCTAATTTTTCAGAATATGCTAAATGTTTACAATCAGGCATAATATGAGCAGTTTGAAAAACAATAGCTAATAGAAAACCGGCAACAAAATGCATTAAAAAAAACAAACCAAACCATTCTAAAAAACTAATATTTAAAACTATAATAGGAATGAATAAAATAAAAAAATAATACATGGTTTTCCAACCAATTAACTCCAACATTAATTGACGAAACTGATCAGTTGTAATGATTTTATTTCTAGACCACTCAATAAGTTGCTTAAACTCTTTGATAGTAGCAAATGAAAACGTCATCAAACCATATAAAAACCATGCATATATAAATTGAAATCTATATATTTTTTTGTAATCACTATCTGGAGAAAAACGCAATAATTTAATAGGGCTAACATCAGGATCATGATGAATTACATTTGGATACTTGTGATGTAATTGATTGTGTTGGATTTTCCAGTTTTTATATGTCCCACCTAAAAGCTGAAGAGTGAACCCCATTATTTTATTAATATTTCTATTGTTTGAAAACGCATTATGATTACCATCATGCATAATACACATACCAACACCTGCCATCCCAAATCCCATTAGCAACCAACATAACCAAAATAAAGAATTATCTACATAACCTAAAACCATAAGGCAATAAGGTGTAACATAAATTGATAACATTAAAATACATTTTAAATACATATTTAGATTTGCTTTTTTTTTTATTTGATTTTGACTAAAGTATTTATTAACCTCATATCTAAGAGAGGTTATGAAATTATTGTTGATTGAACTCATAAAATATTATTACGTATTTAATTACACAAGTATAAAAATTTTAGAAAAGCTAATTTATTTTTAAAAAAAATAGTTATAAACAACAAATTAAACAACTAATGCTTTTGCATTAAAAAAAGATATTCTAAGTATTTGCCATCACTATTAATCCAATCATTTGTCCACCTCATATTACCCATAACATTTTTCTTGTAGTTAATTTCAATAGCTTTTATCATTTTTCCTGATTTATTGATAATGTCATTTAACTCTTTTTTTGTGGTTATACCGCCAGAACTATAAGACAATAAAATATATTTCGCATTTGTTTTTTGAATTAATTCATCTAATGCCTGCATAGCAATAAAAGAACAATCTTTATTTTTTCTAAATTCTTCAAATATCGATGCAGCAACAACATCTCTAGTATCTTTTCTTCGATTTGCTTTTCCAAATACTTCTGGCTTGTCATGATTGAGGATTGATGTCCAAATATGATAATAAGAAGCATATCTTACTCTACTTGGCGGCATTTTGTCATTATTAGAACCATATGGAGGA
>NZUB01000037.1 GCA_002696965.1 Flavobacteriales bacterium
AAATTAAAATTTTTAACACATAAGAAATAGCAACCTTATCTTTTTGTTTTATTATCCCAAATAAAATTTTTTTTAACTTATTATGATATATTACAATCGTACTTAAAGTAGTTGCAAAATGGACAGTTATAGATAATAATAATGGGTTTTTTTCTGCAACATCTAAAATAGATGAAAGTAATAATAGGTGGCCACTACTGCTAATAGGAAAAAATTCTGCAACTCCTTGAATAAGGCCCAATAAAAAATACTTAAATTCTTCAATCATTATAAAATATTGCAAAACCTAGGCCAATATATCCAATAATAACTATAATCGGTGCTACGATAATTCGCTGAGCAGAAAATATCTCTTTGTTAAATTCAAAATCTGTTGTCCCTCCTCCCCCTATCATTAAAATAAAGCCTATACTAATTACAACAATACTAATTATAAGTAAAATATAATTGAATTTATTAAATAGAAATGAATTTTTATTTGCCATATTATTTATATAAATCTTCTGTGTTTAAATTTAAGTACTTTCTAACAAAAATCCATGTACTGAAAATTGAAATAAATAAATTAATTAAAGATGTCATCAGAATTAAACCAATTAATTGATTAATGGAAAACAATTGATGTATGTCTGGTAATTTTTCAAGTGCCAATGATAATAAAATAATTAAAAGCATGTTCCCAAATAAACAGGCTAAAATTGTAGATTTTAAACTAGATATTAAAAATGGTTTTTGAATAAATTTTTTTGTAGCACCTACTAATTGCATCGTTTTAATATTAAATCTTTTGGCATAAATTGTTAATCTAATATTACTATTTATTAAAGCAAATGCTATGAGAAAAAATAAGCCTGCCAAACAAACTAATAAGCCTCCTACTCTAGTGAAGTTTTTTTCCAATAAAGAAATTAGATTTTCATCATATATCACATCCTCAACTTCTGAGTAATTTATAAATTCATTTATTTGATGTTTTGTATTGATTTGCATTAAATAATCTGAAAAAAATCTAACCTCAATAATATTAGAAAGCGGATTGTCACCTAAAACTTGCAAAAAATCTTGACCTAGATTATGAGATAAAAGATTTGCTGATTCTTCTTTAGATATAAAATCCACAGACTTAATACTGGGCATTAAACTTAATGACTTTAGCAATTGTTGTATTTGTAGTTCTTCAACAGATTCATTAAGTATTAAATTAAAGCTAACGTTTTCCTTTAAATTCATCCCCAGTGTATTATAATTGATAGCTATTATGCCTAACAACCCCATAATGAATACTGAAAATGTGGTAGCAAAAAAAATTGATATTCGTGAATTAATCACACGACTTTTAAAAAAGCTCTCCGTTTTTAAACTCATAAAATATAATTTTAAATAGTTGAAGATTTTTCATCAATCAATGTAATAAATTATTTATTAATATTTACATTTAACTTATTATATATAATATCATATGGATTATAAATTTAACGAAATAGAAAAAAAATGGTCTAAAATATGGATTGTACAAAAAACCTATCGAGTTACAGAAGATCCAACGAAAAAAAAATTTTATGTTTTAGACATGTTCCCATATCCATCTGGCGCAGGGCTACACGTGGGGCATCCCCTAGGTTATATTGCTTCTGATATTTATGCCCGATACAAAAGATTAAACGGATACAATGTGTTACACCCCATGGGATATGATTCTTTTGGATTACCTGCAGAACAATATGCAATTGAAACGGGGCAACACCCAGAAATTACAACAAAAAAAAATATAACTAAATATAGAGAGCAGTTAGACAAAATTGGATTTTCTTTTGACTGGGAAAGAGAAATTCAAACTTCTAATCCATCTTATTATAAATGGACACAGTGGATCTTTAAACAATTATTTAACTCATATTATTGTAACATAGATGATCGGGCTCTACCGATATCTGAGCTAATTGAAGAGTTTAAACGCAATGGAAATGCAAAGGTCAAATCTCCATGTGATAAAGACACACCTGTTTTTAATGCCTTGGAATGGGCCTCTTGGGATGAAAAAAAACAACAAGATATGTTGTTAAAATATCGTTTAGCATATTTATCAGACACCTGGGTTAATTGGTGTGAAGGATTAGGAACAGTTTTAGCTAATGACGAAGTAAAAGATGGCTATTCTGAAAGAGGTAATTTCCCTGTTGAACAAAAAAAAATGAAACAATGGTCACTAAGGATTACAGCATATGCAGAAAGATTATTGACTGATTTAAATTCTATTGATTGGTCAGAGTCTATTAAAGAAATTCAAAAAAATTGGATAGGAAAATCTGAAGGAGCATCTATTCATTTTCAAATATTTGACAATCTTAGCAATTCCATTGAAGTTTTTACCACAAGACCTGATACAATTTATGGTGTATCATTTATAGTATTAGCGCCTGAACATGATTTAATAAAAAAAATTACCTGTCCACAAAATAAATTATTAGTAAATGATTATTGTCAACAAATGAAATTAAAATCTGAGAAAGATAGACAATTAAACACTAAAAATATATCCGGTGTTTTTTCTGGAGCATATGCTATTCATCCATTTACAAATAAAAAAATACCTATTTGGATCTCTGAGTATGTACTAGGCTCTTATGGTACTGGTGCAATAATGGCTGTTCCATGTGGCGATCAGAGAGATTGGGATTTTGCACAAAAATTTAATTTAGATAAACCGAATATTTTTGATAATACTGATATTAATCAAGGTGCTTGTATCGATAAATCTGTAACTATTAAAAATTCTGATTTTTTAAATAAATTAAAAGTTCCTGAAGCAATTCAAGTGGCTATTAATGCAATTGAAAAAAATAAACTTGGTACACGTAAAATAAATTATAAAATTAGAGATGCTATTTTTAGCCGTCAACGTTATTGGGGCGAACCCTTCCCTGTTTATTACAAACAAAACATCCCTTATTTAATTGAAGAAGATACTTGCATCCAACTTCCGCCAATAACCAAATACTTGCCCGCAGAAAATGGAGACCCGCCATTAGCAAGAGCAAAACAAGACGATTGGAACATCTTTAAAGGAGACAGAATGGAATTTAATACGATGCCTGGTTGGGCTGGATCCTCATGGTATTTTTTAAGATTTATGGATCCAAATAATAATCATGAATTTGTCAATAAAGAAAAAGTTAATTACTGGAAACAGGTTGATTTATATATAGGCGGTGCTGAACATGCTGTTGGACATTTATTATACTCACGCTTTTGGACAAAATTTTTATTTGACAAGGGTTTTATTGATTTTAATGAACCATTTAAAAAATTAATAAATCAAGGAATGATTCTAGGAAGATCTAGTTTTGTATATAGAATAAAAAACTCAAATAAATTCGTTACGCTTGAAAAAAAAGATCAATATGAAACTAGTAAAATACACGTAGATATTGAATGTGTTGACAATGATATTCTAAATATTGAGAAATTTAAAAATTGGCGCGCAGAATACAACAATGCTGAATTTATTCTAAATAAAGAAAATAATTATGTGTGTGATTATGAAATTGAAAAAATGTCTAAATCTAAATATAACACACAAAATCCGGATGATTTAATTAATAAATTTGGTGCTGATACATTACGAATGTATGAAATGTTTTTAGGTCCTCTAGAACAGTTTAAGCCTTGGGACATAAAGGGTATAAATGGAGTACATAATTTTCTGAAAAAAGTTTGGAGATTCGTGCATAATAATAAGTTATCCTCATCTAAACCAAATTCTGGAGAATATAAAATTATCCATACGTGTATTAAAAAAGTAACTCAAGATTTAAATAGATACTCATTCAATACTGTTGTGAGCCATTTGATGATTTGCCTTAACGACCTTTCAAAGATAAAATGTAATAAAAAAGAAATTATTAATTTATTTATTATTTTACTGTCACCCTACGCACCATTTATTTCTGCAGAAATATGGCAAAAATTAGGTAATAAAAATTTAATAAATGATGCTAAATGGCCGGTACATGATAATATGTATTTATTAGAAAATACAAGTACTTATGCTGTTTCTTTTAATGGGAAGGTTCGTTTTACCATTAAGCTAGATAAAGGCCTAAAAAAAGAAGATATTCAAAGCCTTGTTCTAAAACATCCTAAAACCGAAAATTATTTAAAATCACAAAAAGTCAATAGAGTAATTGTTGTTCCCAATAAAATAATTAATGTTGTTTTTGGGAAAAATTAGCCAATAATTGGCTTTTTTAATGCAAAAATTGAATAAAAGTATTAAAAATGAACAAAAATATAACAAAAATAAAATCAGGCGAGAGCCATTTCTTTAAAAAGAAAATAGCTTTTTTTGCATTTTTTTTTGCATTTTTTTGTCTTTTAGGTCAAAAAAATAGAATTTTTAACGATTTTAACTTGATTTTTCATCAAAAAACAACTCATAGTTTGGAAAATTCTTCTTTTAAATCTGGAGAAAAACTAAAATACAAGATATCATACGGTAGAAAAAATAAAAAGTCCGGTAAATTACTAGCTGCCTATGCCAACTTAAGTGTTGTGGATACAGTTTACAACAATCAGCCTTCATACTTATTAAAAGCATTTGGTAAAACCACTAAATTGTTCAGTCTTTTTATGAGGGTTGAGCATTATTATAGCTCAACAATCGATGCTATAAATCTAAACACATTGGCATATAGCATGGATATAACAGAGGGCAAGTATCATAAAAAATCAAATATCATATTTAATAATGATTCTATACATATCCAACAAAATAACGATCTGCTGGGGGTAGGGTATAGACTTCGCTCAATTGAAAATTCTAAAATACAAATAGGTGACACGTTATTTTTCTCCTATCATTATGATAATCAATATTACAAATCATATCTGCAAGTTTTAGCAGAGGAAGAAATAAAAACTAAATTTGGAAAAATTAACACATTTAAAATGACGCCACTATTAGAAAAGGGAAGAGTCTTTAAAAGTGAAAAGGGGGCGTTAATATGGGTAAGTTCCGATAGCATGCATATACCCTTAAAAATGGAATTACCAATACTTGTAGGCTCAATTTATGTGAACATTTACTCCTATCAAAACACTTTATTTGATTTCTAGGTTTAATTTATTATTTGTGTTATCTTTTAAGCTTATTAAATATAACGATGAAAGATAAAAAACTGCTACAAAAAATTCAACTGCTCGCTGAAAAATACTCTGCAACTGGCCAAGATATATATTCATATCTAGACGGGCTACTATATGCAGATTATATGGGCTACTGGAATTATATTAAGTTAGAAACACTGCTGTCTATTCAAACACCCCAAACTGATTTTCCAGATGAAAAAATATTTATAATATACCATCAGATTACCGAACTATATTTTAAACTATGTCTTATAGAAATTGAACACATAAATAAAAATGGCAGAAATGTTTTAGAAACAGGCGAAGATTTAGGTTGGAATAAAACCTTAACAACCGATATTTTTATAGAGAAAATGACCCGACTAAACCGATATCTAAATAAAATGATTGACTCATTTGACATCATGATTGAAGGTATGGATAAAAAAGAATTTCTGAAATTTAGGATGGCCCTGCTTCCAAGCAGTGGTTTCCAAAGTGTGCAGTTTAGAATGCTTGAAATAAGATCTACAGATCTAACCAACCTTTCAAAAAAATCCAGTAAAAATTCTAATCTTAGAGAGATTTATGAACACCTATATTGGAAAAGCGGGGCAAATGAATTAGCAACTGGAGAAAAAACATATACATTGAAACAATTTGAGAAAAAATATAATGAACGACTCATTAAACTATGTAACAAAATGACCACAAAAAATATTTGGGCAAAATATAAAGAACTTTCATCCAAGGACCAGCAAAATAAATCGTTAATTAAATTAATGCGAGAATTTGACCTAAATGTTAATATCCATTGGAAACTAGCACATTATAAATCCGCCATTAAGTATTTAAAGAGCAAAAATAAAATTATCGCTGCAACTGGAGGAACGAATTGGCAGTCTTACTTGCCCCCTAGATTTCAAAAGGTCATATTCTTCCCAGATTTATGGTCGGAAAAAGAGAAGAAAGAGTGGGGAAAATCTTGGATTGAGTCAAATATTAAATAAATGAGAACACTATATTTTTTTATATTAATATTAATAATCTGTTCATGTAAAGAAAAGAGCAAAAAAATAGACTCTGAAATTAATGATCCCCAATTAAATCAAAAGCTATTATACAATATTGATATCACCCACTTATTTACTCAAGAGGGCATCGTGAAAAAAAATGAAAATGTTGGAGAAATACTAAACCGATATAATGTTAGTTTTTTACAAATTGATCAAATTGCTAAATTGTCAAAAAGTATTTTTGACCTTCGAAATGTAAAAGCAGGAGGAAATTACACAATTGTCTTTACTGACTCTGCATACATGACCCCTAAACACTTTATATATGAAATAAACAAAGTTGATTTTTTAGTTGCAGATTTATTAGACACAACTCATGTTTATATCGACCAAAAAGAACTTACAATTAAAGAGAAAACTGGATCTGGCATAATTAATTCATCATTATGGTATGCCATGGAAGAAAGTAATTTATCTGCTAAACTAGTTAATGTGTTTGCAGATGAAATTTATCCTTGGACAATTGACTTCTTTAGGCTCAATCCTGGAGACAAATTTAAAGTGATTTATGATGCAAAATATGTAGATGGTGAGTTCATCGGAGTAGGTAAAGTTCATGCAGCATTATTTCATACAGATGGTCAAGATTACTATGCATTTGCATTTAATGAACTCGGAGAATTTAATGACTATTTTGATGAGGATGGAAATAATTTAAGAAAGTTTTTTTTAAAAGCACCTGTATCATTTACACGAATATCCTCTAGATTTACCACTAAAAGGAAACACCCCGTTACAGGGAGGTGGAAGGGGCATTTTGGCACTGATTTTGCAGCACCAATCGGAACTCCGATATATAGTACAGCAGACGGGGAAGTTGTTGAAGTTTCATATAATAGATATAATGGATATTATGTCAAAATACGACATAATTCTACTTATACAACCCAGTATTTACATATGGACAAGTCTAGTAAAAAGATATGGGCTAAAAATAAAATTAAAAAGGGGAAAAGAGTTTCACAGGGTGTAGATATTATTGGATATGTGGGGAGATCGGGTCAAGCAACAGGCCCCCATGTTTGTTATCGTTTCTGGAAAAATGGTAAACAAGTAGATCCCTTTAAAACAAAACTTCCAGCATCTAAACCTGTAAAAAAATCTAAAAAAGAAGAATTTGAAGTAATTAAAGATAATTGGCTTCAAAAACTTAAAACTATTAATTATCCAAATGAGTATTTTGACTTAGACTCTATTAATGCTATATCTATGCATGCAGATAAAATTTCTAATCAACCCAATCACCATGTTCCTTAATTAAGGAGATTAACTCATTTATTGCTTGTTGTGTAGGTATATTTTTCTTGACCACCTCTTTTTGTTTATATAAACTTATTTTTCCTGGGCCTGTACCAACATATCCATAGTCCGCATCTGCCATTTCTCCGGGGCCATTCACAATACACCCCATTACACCAATTTTTAAACCCTTAAGATGACCGGTAGCTGATCGAATTTTAGCAGTAGTTTCTTCTAAATCAAATAGTGTTCTTCCACATGAAGGACAAGAAATATATTCTGTTTTGGAAATTCTTGTTCTTGTTGCTTGTAAAATATCAAATCCTAATTTATTTATTTCACGATCACCAAGTCTATTTGCCGTTAGAAAAATACCATCACCTAAACCATCTAATAATAAGCTCCCCATGTCAATAGAGGTTTCAATTTGTAAAGTATTTATTGAAAGCTCATGATACGAACGACTTATAATAACTGGGCTTAAAATATTATTATTTATTAGTTCGATAAATATTTTTCGTTGTTCTGCAATACTATTTATATGATCTGTCTTAATTAATAAAACAACTGTTAGGTCATTCTTTAATTTCTCTATTAGAAGAGGGTTTAAATCATTTAAAGACATGTCTACAATATTTAATTGATCTGAAAATTCTGAATACAGCAAATAATCTTCAACTGATAATAAAGGATAGCCTTTTTTATGTGATTTCCACGTTTTATAATTATAAATAATTCTTAAAGTGCCAGGAATATCAAAACTTATATCATTATCACCTAAAAATATATAATCACAAGCTGCATCACTAATGGTCCACTTATCTAATGTTGAAGAGTATCTATATCCAACTAAAAGTAGGCTTTCTATGTCTATCTTGTTTTTACGAGAAAAATTAGCCATTACAATTGGACTGTTAGTCCCGCCAATATTAAAAATAGTATGTGTCTTTCTTTTTGAATATGTGAAAGCGGGTATGGGGTTTATTTTAACATCTTCTATTATTGCATGTTTTTTTTTATTATCTACATAATTGGTAATTAATTTGGCTATAGGTATTTCTTTTTCTGGTGCTTCTGTTAAAGAAACACGAATCGTGTCACCAATACCATCCATTAAAAGGGATCCTATTCCAATTGCTGATTTTATTCTGCCATCATCACCCTCTCCAGCCTCAGTAACTCCCAAATGCAATGGATAATACATATTTTCTTGTCTCATTTTATTAACAAGCAGTCTGTAGGCTTGAATCATAATGATTGGATTGCTTGCCTTCATTGAAAGGATAATTTGATTAAAGTGATGTTTTTCACAAACACGAACAAACTCTAAAGCTGACTCAACCATGCCCAGGGGGGTGTCTCCATATTGTGACATTATTCTGTCTGATAAAGAACCATGATTCGTTCCTATACGCATGGCTGTACCATAAGTCTTACAAACCTCTATCAGTGGAACGAATTTATCCTCTATCCTTTTTAATTCATCTTTGTATTGTGTGGGTGAATAGTTGTAGGTTTGAAATCTTTTTTTATCTGTATAATTTCCTGGGTTAATTCTAACTTTTTCTACAATCTTAGCTGCTTCAATAGCAGCATTAGGCGTGAAATGTATATCAGCAATTAATGGGTGATTATAGCCCTTTTTTAATAATATGTTTTTGATATTGTATAAATTTTTAGCATCCTTAATACTAGGAGCTGTTAGTCTAATTAGTTCTGAGCCCGCTTTAATTAAACTAATTACCTGTTGAACAGATGCAGAGGTATCCATTGTGTCAGTTGTCGTCATTGACTGTACCCTTATAGGGTTTTGAGCCCCTATTGCAATATCCCCAACTATCACTTCATTAGTTTTTATTCTGGAATAATTAACAGTATTGTTACAATATCTATTCTTTGGCCAATTCAATTTATTCAACTTTTTTAAGATTAAAAATTATAGGCCGACTTGGTGAAGCATCATTTTCAAAAGGAATAAATTGAAGATTTAAAAGGTATAAACCATCTTTTATTGCATTTGGCACATATATAAGCTCTGTAATTGTACAATTAATACGAGTGTTTTGGGGATACTGCCAAAATATTTTATGCCCTACTAAAGCACCTCCATCATCCTCTTTATCTACAGATGGTAAATCTATTAATAAATGCTTAATCCCTATCTTTACAATGTATTCCATAGCTGATTTTAATAAATATGGTGGATTTGTGCGGGAATAATTTTTAGAAGTCTTATTGTCAGTATTTGGCAATGTTCTTATTATTAGTGTGTCGACATTTTCTTCTGGCCCCACTAACATTTGAATGTTTTTTTTGGTAATTACACAATCATTATTCCTCTTTTTAGGTGTTATCGAAATTAACTTTGAAATAAAAAAGAATTTTTTTAAATTTTTATTTATTGATTCTTTATAGGGTGAAATATGGCCCACACATTCTGTATGTGTTCCATGTGCATGCGGATTAAAATGAATATTATTAAAATTAACCGGTGCACCCCTGCTTACATCTGCCACCCAATTATCTGTAGCTACAGGATTAATTGTTAAGTTTGGAATATGCCATGCTAATACACTATTGGAATGCATTGGGATAGAGATATCTAAAGGGACACTTAAATCAGCTACATACTGCACATTATTATGATAAATAGTTGTTTTCATATTTATATGTTAAATTAAAAATAATTGAGATGAAATACTATCTGCAAATAATATTCCTTTTTCATTAAGGTGTAGTACATTGTCTTTCCTGATAAAAAAACCTGATTTTTCTAACTGTCTTACTTCGTTAAGAAATTGTACATATTCAATATCTGATATAGAGCCTGAAAGGAAATTTAAATCTAGACCTTTAAAGGTTCTTAAACTTGTAAGAATATATTCATTAATAATATTTTTATGCGTTAGATTCTCTATTTCATAAAAGGACTCATTTCTTTTTATTTTATTACAATATATAGCGTTATTTTTTACATTCCATTGCCTGGATAACCCATTATATGAATGAGCTGAAGGACCCACGCCCAAATAATGGGTTTTATTCCAATAATTTTTGTTGTGTAGAGATTGTTGATTGTCAAATGCAAAATTCGAGATTTCATAATGATGATATCCAGATTCTATTAAAATCTCACGTGCTAATAAAAAATGTTGAACCCCCTGCTCAGGGTCAAGTGGTTTACATTTTTTATTAAGAATAAAATTAAACAATGCTGTTTTTTTTTCTACTGTCAAACAATAGCACGAAATATGTTGAATTTTAAATTCTATTAACTTTTTTAGATTTTTCTTCCAATTCTTTAAATTTAATTGAGGGTAACCATAAATTAAGTCTGCATTTACATTTTTTATATTTGATTGTGTGATTAAGTCTAAAGCATCAATAGATTGCTTTTTTGTATGAGACCTATTCATAAACCTCAGATCTTCTTCTATAAAAGATTGAATCCCAATACTAATTATGTTGACACCACATTTATGCCAATTATATAATTTGTTTAATGAAACATCTTCTGGATTAACCTCAATGGTGCATTCTATTTCTTTTTCAAGATTAAAATTGTGTTTTATTACATTAATAATATCAAATATAAACTCTGGTTCAATTAGTGATGGGGTCCCCCCTCCAAAATAAATGGTGTTAACAGTATTACCTTTCAAATAATCCTTTTGAAGGATTAATTCTTTTTTTATGCAATCAATAACATCTTGTACATTTTTTAATGATGTGGAAAAATGAAAATCACAATAATGACACGCCTGTGAACAAAATGGAACATGAACATATATCCCTGCCATAATTACTTATTTAAAACTATTCTAATAATAGTTTCTTTATTTGGGATAGATTTTAATAGACTAACTTGACCCTTGTGATAATCTTTAATTATTCGTTTTACCAAAGAAAGACCTAGCCCCCATCCTCTTTTTTTGGATGTAAAACCGGGTTCAAATATTTCTTTAAAAAAAATCTTTTTAACTCCTCGTCCATTATCTATTATATCAACATGTACTGTTGATTTATTTTCTGTTACTTTAATTCCAATTCTCCCACTTTGACTAATTGCATCCATTGCATTTTTAATAGTGTTTTCTATAACCCATTCGAATAAGTCTTTATTTATTTGGGCATTAATTTGCTTTGATTCTGATATTAAGTCCAAAGAGATTTTTGAAGAAGCTCTTTTTTGCATATAATTGATTGAACTCTCCAAAATCGGAATTAAATTAGTTGTGTTCAATTTTGGAAGAGATCCTATTTTAGAAAATCTTGATGCAATGACTGATAATCTAGACAGATCTTTTTCTATCTCTGACGTAACGGAGGCTTGTGTTTTTTTTTCTTTTAGATACTCTAGCCAGCCAAGTAGAGAGGATAGTGGTGTGCCTATTTGATGTGCTGTTTCTTTAGCCATACCTGTCCACACCTTATTCTGCTGTGCAATTCTTGCATTACTAAAAGCAAAATATGCAATCATGATAAAAGCTCCTATAATCGACAAAATAAAAAATGGGAAATGTTTTAAATTCTGTAGCAATCTAGAATCTTTATAATAAATATATTCTTTTGTTCCATTGATTAATTCTATTTCAATTGGGGGATATTTCCGCTTCATTAATTTTACTTGCTTTTGAAGGTCAGCTTCAGTGTGTGGTTTTTTGATGTTTCTGTGAGCTATTATATCACCTGATTCATTAATTTGAATTACAGGAACTGTCGTGTTATTATTAACAACCTCAAAAACAAACCCAACATCATAATTAGAATTATTAATCTCTGAAAGTTCTTTTGTTGCCTTAGCCCATAAAGCAACTTTTTTCTGTTCCTCTGTCTTTAATTTATTAGCCAGATTATTTGTATACCATAGAGTGGTGGCAACAATACCAAAAGCTAAAAGAACCAATAATGTGGATGTACGTCCGTTTGATTTTAATTCCATATAACTAAATTAAGAAAAGGAACTAAGTTATTCTACTTAATTCTTTCAATTCAACATTTGTTAATACCCTCCATTTACCTAGAGGAAGGTGTTTCTTTGTTAAGTGCGCGTATTCTATTCTATCTAATTTTTCCACGTTATAACCAAGATGTTCAAAAAGCCTTCTAATTATTCTATTCTTGCCTATATGAATTTCTATTTTTAGTTTTTTATTAGATCCTCTATATTCTAGACGGTCAACAATAACTAAGCCATCACTTAATGTGATATTATTTATAATAGCATCAAAATCTTTTTTACATAAGTCTCTGTTTAATTCAACATTGTAAGTTTTTTTTATTTCATGTTTAGGGTGCATTAATTTTTTAGCTAATATTCCATCATTGGTAAACAGCAACAATCCTGTAGTATTTCGATCTAATCTACCAACTGGCACCAACCTCTCTTTATAGGCATCTTTAATTAAAGATAGTACTGTTTTTCGGCCTCTTTCATCACTCATAGTTGTAATATATCCTTTTGGTTTATTAAGTATAATATATCGTTTTCTTTCTATTGAAATTTTTTTACCATCGACCATTACAATATCCTGTGAATTGACTTTTGTTCCTAAGGCTGTAATAATATTACCATTTATTTTTACTTTCCCTTTTTCTATCAACAAGTCTGCTTTTCTGCGTGAGCATATTCCACACATAGCTATAAATCTATTTAGGCGAATACTTATAGCTTCCTTTTTCATGATAAATAGGTGATTTTTGAAACATCTTTATTGACATCTAGCTCAATTTCTGCCCCCACAATAATAGGTTGATTGTGAGCTGTGTGGCCTATTGGAAAATTAAAACATATAGGATAGTCATATTTTTTAACTATATCATAAATCAATTGGTAAGAAGTTTTTCCAAATGAATTTTCATTATCCAACATACCTGTCATCTGTCCAATTATTAAGCCCCTTAAATTTTTTAATAAACCTGATCGATCCATAGTATACATCATACGTTCTAAGTGATATAGGTACTCATCTACATCTTCTAAAAAAAGAATAGAGTCCTTGACCCCACCAATATCTTTTGTCCCCATCAAGCTATATAGTATTGACAAATTACCGCCTACCACCAGCCCTTTACAAGAACCCAATTTATTTAATTTAAAAAACGGAGCCGTTATTTTTTGGGGATGCCCTTGAATTAAATTAAAAAGATTATTTAGAGTGTTATCATCTGTAGATTTAAAATTATATGGCATCGGAGCATGAATAGTTTGAATATTAAAATGCGTTTTTATATATGTTAAAATAATTGTTATGTCACTAAATCCTATAAGCCATTTTGGTTTTTTGCTGAAATAAGTGAAATCTAAATAATCTATAACTTGTATTGTTCCATAGCCTCCTCGTGCAAAAAAAATCGCCTTTACTTCTTCATTATCTAATGCATCCTGAAGTATTTTAATTCGTTGATTTATTGTTCCAGCAAAGACATTGTCCTTGTCAAAATTTTTAGGATTTAATTTTACTGTAAAGCCATGCTTTTCTATTAGTGATACTGCATCTTCAACATCTCTAAATGAAATAGATTTAGCGCAAGCAATAATTTCAATACAATCGCCCTTTTTCAAATTTGGTGGAGAAATAGAATTCATATTATTTATTGTCATTTTAAATCCTTTAGTATACTTTTACACAATATACGAACTATGAGCGACTCTTCTAGATTTACGATTACAGCAGCATTACCTTATGCTAATGGGCCTATTCACATTGGACACTTAGCGGGTGTGTATATCCCTGCTGATATTTTTGCAAGATATAAAAGAAAAATTGGTGATGATGTATTATATGTTTGTGGATCTGATGAGCATGGAGTGCCTATAACTATTAAAGCAAAAAAAAACAACATAAATCCTCAAGATGTAATTGACAAATACCATAAAATGATTGAAAATTCATTTTTAGAATTTGGAATTTCATTCGATATATATGATCGTACATCTAATAAAGAACATCACATAGTAGCACAAGAATTTTTTAAAAAACTGCAAAATGATAATAAGTTTATAGAGAAAACCACTGAAGAATACTATGATGAAAAAGAAAAAACTTTTTTAGCTGATAGGTATATTAAAGGAACATGCCCCATTTGTGGATATGATGATGCATACGGAGATCAATGTGAAAAATGTGGCACTAGCCTAGAACCCTCAGAACTTAAAAATCCTCAATCAGCACTTAGTGGTGAAAAATTAACAAAAAAAGAAACGTCTCATTGGTATTTACCTTTAGAAAAACATGAAGAGTGGTTAAAAAATTGGATTCTTAAAGAAAATGGGAGCCGATGGAAAAGTAATGTTGTCGGCCAATGTAAATCCTGGATTGAATCTGGGTTGAAAGCTCGCGCAGTTACTAGAGATCTAGACTGGGGTGTAAAAGTTCCAATAGACAACCAAACGGGAAAAGTTTTATATGTGTGGTTTGATGCACCTATTGGTTATATTTCAGCAACTAAAATTTGGGCTAAAAATAATAATGTAAACTGGGAAACTTATTGGAAAGATTCTAAAACTAAATTGATTCACTTTATTGGAAAAGACAATATTGTTTTTCATTGCATTATTTTTCCTGCTATGCTAAAATCTTATGGTGACTTTATTCTACCTGAAAATGTTCCTGCGAATGAGTTTCTTAACCTTGAGGGTCAAAAAATATCTACATCAAAAAATTGGGCTGTTTGGTTACATGAATATCTAGTTGACTTTCCTAATCAGCAAGATGTCCTCAGATATGTTTTATGTATTAATGCACCTGAAAATAAAGACAATGATTTTACTTGGCTAGACTTTCAAGCAAGAAACAATAATGAACTAGTTGCAATATTAGGGAACTTTATAAATCGAGTATTTGTATTGTGTCATAAGTACTGGGACGGGAAAGTGCCTGCAAAAAACAATCTAGAAGAGGTTGACAAAAATATAATTCTCCAAATAGAATCTACACCTAAGAAAATTGGGGACTTTATTGGTGATTATAAATTTCGATTTGCTTTACAAACTCTTATGGATTTAGCTAGATCTGGAAATAAGTATTTAGCCGACACTGAACCATGGAAATTATTTAAACAACCTGACCAAAAAGAAAGAACCGAAACCATTTTAAATATTGCTATTCAAATCACTGCATCACTTGCTATTCTTTGCGAGCCATTTATGCCTTTCACGTCAAAAAAACTAAAACAAATGCTCAACTCTAATAATTCTTCTGACTGGGCTTCTGCTAGTAATATAAATCAAATTAATGAGGGACATTTATTAAATTCTCCACAACTTTTATTTGCAAAAATTGAAGATGAACAAATTGAAAATCAAATCAACAAACTCAAAAAATCCTAAATTTATAATTATAAATAACTGAGGACTATTGGATCATTTTAAAATGATTATATTCACTAAATGAAATTCAAACTATTAATACTATCTATAATAATTCCTTTTATTATATATTCTCAAAACAAATCAACACAAGAGAAATATAAGAATGGACAAGTGAAATTTGAACAGATTTTCAATAATAATAAACTTACAATAGAAAAAGAGTATTATAAAAACGGACAACTAAAATATCAAGCATATGTGAATGATGGTATTATAGAAGAGTATTATAAAAACGGGCAATTAAGTTATCGTAAAATTCAAAATGAACAACAAGTGTTAGAAGAGGCCTATAATAAAAAGGGGGAGTTAATCATTCAATTAGTTAATAATGAAATTAAGTATAGTGCACATGAGAATGCTTTTAACAATATGAAAGGCATACGACATAAAAACGATAATAATAACCATCACCACGGACATAGTCATGATCATCACCACGACCATGGACATGGACATAGCCATTAAAAAATTATGAAAGCAGAATCACATATGATGTCCTTTGGATATAATCCTGATTGGAGTGAAGGATCAGTAAAGCCACCTATTTTTCAAACATCTACTTTTGTTTTTAAAACAGCAGAAGAGGGAAAGCGTTTTTTTGAAGTAGCTTATGGCAAAGATAGTCTTAAAAAACATGAACAAATAGGACTAATTTATTCTAGAATAAATAATCCTAACATGCAAATTCTTGAGGAGCGACTAGCAGTTTTAGAAGATAGTGAAGAGGCTGCTGCATTTGAAAGTGGAATGAGTGCTATTTCAACAACCATGCTAGCATACCTTAAGCCAGGAGATGTGATACTATATAGTAAACCTACATATGGAGGAACACACCATTTTATAAATAATTTTTTAGCAGAAATTGGCGTAGCATCAATCGGTTTTAATCATAATACAGAAATCCAAGAAATATGGGAAAAGCTTGAAAGCAAAAAATTAACATCAAAATTAAAAATGCTTTATATTGAAACACCTGCCAATCCCACAAATTCATTAATTGATTTAAGTATTATTAAACAATTGAAAGAAAAAATACAACAAATACATAATCATGAAATTGTTGCCGTTGTAGATAATACATACCTGGGACCAATATGGCAAAAACCTTTAGCGTTTGGTGCCGATCTTGTATGCTACTCAGCTACAAAGTTTTTAAATGGTCATAGTGATGTGATTGCAGGTGCTGTTATGGGGAAGCATGAAAATATACTTCCAATAAAAACACTACGTACATTTCTTGGAAGTATGATAGCACCATATACAGCATGGTTACTAACTAGAAGCTTGGAGACGCTACACATTCGAATGAATCAACAAGAAAAAAATGCAAAAAAAATAGTCGAATTTTTGACACAACACCCTAAAGTAAAAAATGTATTTTATCCCGGATTATCAAGCATGGGACAAAAACAGTTAGATATATATCAATCTCAATGCTTGTCAGGGGGTGCCATGATTGGCTTTACAATAGAAGAAAATGAAGCCAGTGCATTTAAACTTTTAAATTCTTTGAAATTAATCAAATTAGCAGTTAGCTTAGGGAGTAATGAAAGCCTAGCTCAACATCCTTATTCAATGACACACACAGACGTTCCAGATGAAGAAAAAAAAGCAATAGGAATAAATGAAGGTTTAATTAGATTGAGTGTAGGAATTGAAAGCTATAACGATCTTATTGAAGATTTATCACAAGCATTAGATTAGTAAAAAAATAATCAAAATAAAAAAGGGGCTCACTTGAGCCCCTTTTTATTTCTAGCAATTAATTATTAATTACTTAATCAATATTGACTTGTTTACAACATCTTTGTCAGTAGCTACACTTACCTGGTATAAACCAGTTGGGTAATTACTTACATCAATATTTGTAGTAGAGAATGTTGATGTAGTATGTGTATCAACAACCTGTCCTAATTGATTAATAATCATAATTCTTGCGTCTTCATAATCATATGAGTCTAACTCAATAGTGATATAGCTATCAGCTGGATTTGGATAAATTAATAATCCAAATGAAGCAGTAACTTCCTCAATTCCTATTCCACAAGTACAAGTGTCAGACCATACCCATCCATTATCAGGATCACAAACATCACCAGGATACTCACACATATCAGCATTGTTAACTGTTGCATCCTCATTATAGTTACATGCATCTAAATCCATACAACCCATAAGCTCTGCTCCACCACAATCCTCATTGTCTAAAGTAAATACTTCCCATTCACCATCATCATTTAATTCACAATAGTCACAATCGATATCAATAATCGCTCCATTTATTGGATACTCACATGAATCATCTGCTTGTGTTACATTTGGATCGAAGTTACATGCAGACTGATCTGAACAACCTACTACCCACTCTATACATAGGGTGTTGTCTTCACAGCCAGCATCAACAGCTTCTTGAGAATAATTATATGCCCAAATTTGACCACAACCATAAGGTGTACAAGAACCATCGTCCTGTGTTGCTATAGTATAAACTATAGAGCCATCATCTGAAGTTTCTTCATTACCAGCAAAATTCCCATCAGCATCAAAATAAGCAGTATTACATGCCTCTGGGTCTGTACATCCCCAATTCTCGTCCTCATCACATGCTCCGTCTCCATCACAGTCATTCAAACAATTACCAGCACAATCAACATATTCGTTTACAGGATATATACAATTGTAATTAGTATTTGCTAATGAATCATAGTTACAAGCTTCAACTCCTGGGTTTGGAGACCAGTCTTGATCTCCATCATCCATACAACCTTGATAAAATGCTTCACAAATTGAATTGTCTACACAATCAACATCAGCATCGTAATTAAGATTTGTGTTGAAATTGTTTGGTATTGTACAAGATACTACACCTGCACATGAATTATCTTCTTCTGTTGCATTCTCATTATAATTACATGCCAATGGATCTGTACAACCTTGAATTTCAACATTATCACAAACTCCATCCTCATCTAAATCACCATTGGTCATATCAACAAAGTTGCCATCATCATCATAATTACATGTATCACAATCATCCTCACAAGAACCATCATCTTCTGTAGCATCTGCATCATAATTACATGCTTCAGAATTAGTACAACCATCAACCTCCATGTAATCAAGTACACCGTCACCATCTGTATCTAGCTCATAATAAGCACAAGCCTCATCTCCATCGTAATCACCTGGTACATCAGCAGCATAGTTACACATATCTTCATCACTAATTGACATAGTTTCATCGTAGTTACATGCTAATTCATCCATACAGCCTGTACATGATTCTGTTTCACAAGAACCATCATCTATCCAACCTGCAATCTCTTCTTCTGGACAATCATCACCCTCGCAGTTAAGGACACCGTCATAGTTACAAGCGTCTTGATCGTAACATCCAGGTACATATGGAATACATGAATCATTAACTATACAAGTAACACAATCAGCACCTTCACAATCTGGATCAATTGGTGAATAATTTGACATACCAATACCGTTTGATGCTGCTTGAAGATCACATCCAACAACACCTTCACAAGAACCATCATTTTCTGTAGCATTCATGTCATAATTACAGAATCCAGGATCTGTACAACCACCTATTTCTAACTCATCACAAACTCCATCATCATCTTGGTCATTAATACATGTTTGCTCACCTGTTGTAGGGTCTAAACATGTATAATACAGTTCAGCTCCCTCACCATTACAAACACCACAAATATCTAAGATACCAACACAAGGATCTGCTAAATCACATAGGCCATCTCCTACACCATTTGGATCTTCTGCAGTCCAACCAGCTCCATCAATATCAACACAAGTTCCGTCACAGTTGTAGCCATCTGCTGGCATCTCACAAGAACCGTCATCTTCTGTTGCATTTGCATCTTCATCATAATTACATGCCATTTCATCTGTACAGCCTAATACTTCATCTTCATCACATACTCCATCACCATCTGCATCACCACTTACGTATGTTCCTGTTTCTTCATCCCAATCAGTATCACATGTACTTGCAACTCCGTTAATATCAAAGTTATAACAAGAACCATCATTGTCTGTTGCATCTTCATTATAATTTACAGCCGCTGCAACTGTACATCCAGGAATCTCATAATCATTACATACACCATCTCCATCATCATCTCCCTCAACACATTCGCCGTTACATGTACCCATAACATAGCAGTCATCTCCTTCACAAGTACCCTCTAATTCCATACAGTCATCACAATCATTATATTCTCCCACACAATCATCTACAACATCACAAGAGCCATCATTATCTAAATCAATACATGAGCCATCACAGTAAAATCCTGGGATAGCATAATCACATTCTTCAACTTGATTACCACTGTTAGCTGTTGGCTCGTAATTACATGCTTCTTCATCCATACAACCATTGATAACAACTTCACAACAATCTCCTACGCCATCTCCATCAGCATCATCACATTCTGTATTACAATCACCCCCACAGAAATTACCAATAGGTGTTCCATCTGCAAAATTAGTGTCTTGACATCCTTCTGTTACAGGTTCACAGCAGTCTAATACGCCGTCTTCATCTTCATCATCACAGTTCCAGCCTGTTGCAGATGAGTTATAGTTATATGCTGTTGGATCTGTACAACCTTCAATTTCAGCAAAATCACAAACTCCATCTTCATCCTCATCAATACAGTTACCACCACAATCTGCGTTTGGAGCTGGGTAAACACACTCAAGCTCACCATCGTAACTTGTAAGAGCCGCACCAAATTCATTCTCTGGCGCTGCATCACCAACATCAACATTAGCTAATTCACTAAAGTTACACGCCGTATCATCCATACATCCATATATAATTGACTCACATGAGCTGTCATCAAAACATGCATCTGGATTATAGTTAAAAGAATCTTCATCTGTACAACCAGCAACCATACAGCATTCTGTAGCTGTTACATCCATATAATTCCAAGCATCTGTATCAGTACAATTATCAATAACTACTCCGTCTGCTGTAAAATCACAAGAACCATCATCATCTGAATCTGTACATTGTAAATCACAGTCAAAATAATCTGGTGGGTAGTTACAACCATATTCACCATCATTATTAGCATCGATAGGAATATATCCCTCTGCTAATGGTATAGCTGGATTACTTGATTCTACTGAAGTAATTACTCCATCATCATCTACAGTAACGTTATATGTTTGAGATGAACCTACAACATAATTACATGCCGTTTCATCTGCACACTCACTAAATACTTCTGCATCATCACAAAAACCGTCATTGTCTGAGTCAACACCTGCTACCCAGTCACCGTCGTCATTCATTGAAGCACAAATTAAATCATCAACTTTATCGCAGATACCGTCTTCATCTACATCAATGCAGGCGCCATCACAGTCAAAGTCTAACTGAGCATATTCACATGAGCCGTCTTCAATAGTTGCTCCTGCAGCCAGAAGACAAGTAAGACCGTATTGTATACAGTCGTCCCCATCGAATGCAATACATTCATATTCTACACAAAATGTTGTATAATTACAAGCATCTTCGTCAGTACAACCAACTTGGTTATAATCACAAACACCGTTTTCATCAGCATCCATGCATAAACCATCACAGTTAAGCATAAAGTCTGGATAATTTTCATCTACTACAGGGTATGTACAAGAACCGTCATCCTCTGTAGCATCTGCATCATAATTACATGCAGTCTCATCCATACATCCTAATGGATCACAGTCCACTACAGGATTGTCTTGAGCAACCGCAATAAAAGACCCTAAAGAAAGGATCGTTAATAAAAATAGATAATGTTTTTTCATCATATTAAATTTTAAATTTGTTGCAAATCTAAGTCATTTATATTATAAATCACATGATATAGCAACTTTTTTACATCTGAAGAGGGTTTTTTTTACGCTTTATTATTAACAAGACAATGTTAGTTGCTTAAGTTTTGGGCCGTTAAACCCCTCAAATGAATCTGTTAGGGCCATAAAAAAATATGGCCTGATTATAATGACTTTAAGCGTATAAAAAATGGAAAAAAATAATATGAATAAATTATGATTTACTTATTCAAGTATTAGTATGTGGATACACACGTGCATGTATGAAAACAAACACATGAATTTAAAAATGAAATTTATAGAGTGAATAAATTAGCGGACGCAACCCATTATGAACAGCTAGATCAAAATTAATGCAATCACTAGCTACCCATTTAATTGGGTCAGTATGCAATTTTAGTAACTATTAAGCTATAAAATTATTCTGCGAGCTTAACATTAACGGCTCTCTTTCCCTTTGGGTCATCTTCAAGCTCAAACTCAACTGAGTCACCATCTTTAACCTGTTCTGTTAAACCTGTTGAGTGAACAAAATAATCTTGATCACCATCTGCATCAGTAATAAAGCCAAAGCCTTTAACTTGATTGAAAAACTTTACTGTTCCTTGTTTCATATTTTTATATAGTTACTTTAATTTAAAGGCCAAAAGTACATAAAATCATTAAGAACAAGCATTATATATTTAAAATTATTTTTAAAAGCTTATATTTATATAGTATCTAACCCTTATTTCTAGCACCAAATGAAACTATTTAAATTAACCCTGATGCTTATTCTCCCATCTATAATCATCGGACAAAATAACGATTGTGGCGACCGACCAATTAAACCCAAAAGAATTGAAAATCAAACTATAAAAAATTTTAAAAAATCTGCCAGCTTTATTAATTATAAGAAAAATCTAAAAGAGTGGAAACATTGCATGAGCCCTCTTGAAATGTCTGAACGAGATTCTAAAAGACTAGCTGAGCAACAAAAAGAAAAGCTAGAAAATAAACAAAATGAACCCATAAACAAATGTGGTGATAGGCCAAATAAGCCCAAAAGACCTAAAGGGACCAGCATCGATGAGTTTCGACAAACTCCAACTCATATCGAATACCGTAAAAATTTAAAAATTTGGAAACAATGCATGAGTCCAAAAGAGTTGACAAAACCCATTTTTAGCAAGAACCCGCAAAATACTGAAGTTATTGAAAGTCCTTGTGGGAAAAAACCTATAAAACCATCTAGAAAAGAGGGAATGAATCACGAAGAATATAAACAATCCTCTGAGTATAAAAGCTATCGTAAACAACTAAAAAAATGGGAAGGTTGCGAAGAAGGTTTTAGAAACGATCTCCTTTGGGGGGACTGTGGAAAAAAACCTACAAAGCCCCCAAGATCTGAGGGAGTAAATCACGAAGAATATAAACAATCCCCTGAATTTCAAGCTTATCGTCAAATAATGAAAACCTGGAAACAATGTATAGATGCAAACAAAAACTAAGTAAACATTTTGTAATATGAAAACACTAATTTACATATTAAATATTTCGCTAATTTCTTTTTCCGGATTTTCTCAAAATAAAATTATAGCTAACGGGTGCTCACCCTCAACATCTCAAACTGAATTAAATATTAATAACGTTCGAACTACTATTTTGGGTGCAGGCGACATGTGGTGGGATTTGGATAATAGCAAATATGAGGTGCCTAAAGGCAGTGGCAAAAACTCCATGTTTTCGGGAGCATTATGGATTGGGGGCATTGATGATCAAGGTAATCTTAAGGTTGCAGGAATGACCTACAGGCAAGATGGTAATGATTTTTGGCCTGGTCCTTTAAATAGCAACTATGGCAGTAAAGATTATGGAACTACCTCTGCTGATGTTTGCCAATCTTTTGATAGACATTGGTCAGTATATAAAAATGATGTTATTCAATATCGAGATTACCTAGATTGTTTAAATGATGTGAATTGTGACGTCAACATCGCTTTTGCTAACTATTCAGTTCCTGAAGCAATTATCAATTGGCCTGCTCAATATATAGACAATGATGGCAACACGGCTTATCTAGCTCCTTTTGTTGATGCTAATGAAGATGGGGAATATACGCAAGGTGTTGATTACCCGGAGTATAACCTTGATGGTAATATTAGTTGTGCTGACGACAATACCTTATTTGGCGATCAAACGCTTTGGTGGGTATTTAATGATAATGGAAATATTCATACAGAAACTGGATCTGAGTCTGCAATTGGCTTAGAAATACAAGCCCAAGCTTTTGCATTTAGCACTAGCAATCCCCTTAATGATATGACATTCTATAATTATAAAATAATTAACCGTTCAATGTCTGTTTTAAATAACACTTACTTTGGACAATGGGTAGATCCCGATCTTGGTAATTACCAAGACGATTATGTTGGATGTGACGTGGGCTTAGGATTAGGATACTGTTACAATGGTGATGCTGATGATGACGGAACAGCTGGATATAATTATGATTCTGACAGTCCACCCCCTGCTATTGGGGTGGATTTTTTTAGGGGTCCTTTGGCAGATATTGGTGATGGTATTGATAATGATAGAGATGGAGAAATCGATGAACCTGGAGAGCAAGTAATTATGTCTAAATTTGTTTATTATAATAATGATTTTTCTGATCATGGTAATCCAGAAAATGCTACACATTATTATGGTTATTTAAGAGGAATATGGAAAAATGGACAGCCTATGACATATGGTGGAACTGGATGGGAATCATCAAATCCAGAATGTAATTTTATGTTTCCT
>NZUB01000038.1 GCA_002696965.1 Flavobacteriales bacterium
CAAATCATCCTCCATTAAATATGTAAGAGCTATTGTCTCATTTTTAAAAAAATGTAAATTATTCAAACAAATTTTCAATAATTCAAAGCGTGATTTATTTTGAGAATCAAAAAGTTTTCTATGGATGCCTGCGTGGTCAATACCATACTCCATTAATTTTGATACTTTTAAATGTGTTTCAGCTGTAACATTTGGATATCTTAAAGAACCACTATCTGTAATAATACCCGTATAAAGAGATATTGCTATATTTTTATTAAAAGGAGATTCAATACCTAATAAAAAATCATATACTAATTCCGCCGTAGAACAAATAGATGAATTAGACAGCATTTGATCACAAAACAAATCTGGCTCTTCGTGATGATCTATCATGATTTTATAAGCAGAACTTTTAGCTAATACATCTGACATATTATATGTACGGTATAGTTTATTAAAATCAAGAAAAAAGATTAAATCTGTTTTTTTAATTATTAAATCTGCATTATTGGTATTGTTTTCATAAATAATCACCTGATCATTTAACGGTAACCACTTTAAATTATGAGGATATTCATTGGGAACGATTACATGAACATTATGCTCGTCTTTCAAAGCATTAAATAGTGCCAAAGCAGACCCCAAAGCATCACCATCAGGTGTTTTATGCGTTGTAATAACTATATTATTTTTCTTTGAAAGAATTTTTTTAACTATATCGTAATCCATAATATATATTGAAACAAAAATAATATAAATTATCTTATTGATATATCATATTTTTTTAATTAAATTCAAGCAAAAAATAAATAATGAAAAATACACGAACTTTTACAATGATTAAGCCAGATGCAGTTCTAAACAACTATACCGGACCAATAATTGAACATATAGAAAAGGCTGGCTTTAAAATTATTGCGATGAAACTTAAAAATCTATCAATAGAGCAAGCAAAGCAGTTTTATAAAATTCATGAAGAAAAACCCTTTTTTAATGATTTAATTCAATATATTACATCAGGTCCAATAATTGCTGCCATATTGGAAAAAGATAATGCCGTAGAAGACTTCAGAACACTAATTGGAAGCACTAACCCTGCAGAAGCAGATGAAGGAACTATTAGAAGATTATATGCCAAATCAATTGATGCAAATGCAATTCATGGGTCTGACAGCAATGAAAACGCAGAAATAGAATCTAATTTTCATTTTTCTCAAGAAGAAATTATTTAATAACTATATCTAATACACTAGTATTAAATTTTTTAATTCTTTCTAAAATTAATGTTTTTTGTACTGACAGGTCTGATTTAACATATGGATTCTTGATAAGGACATACAGTATATTACTCTCAATGTATACTTTTCTTGTTTCAGCTAAAATATGCTTACCCATAACACGTTGCCACAATTGAGTGGGTGTTAACGATTTTAAATCAACACCTCTTTTTTGATTTAAAAAATCTAAAATTAATTGATTAATTTTTTTAGTTTTTGCATTCCTCATAGAAGGTACCATTTTTATCAAAGATAAAATACTTAGACTGTATATTTACTTTATTTAATATTTTATCAATTCTTTCCTTACTTGTGTCAGTAATAAATATTTGACCAAATTCCTTTTCATTCAAAATTCGAATAATTTGCTCTACCCTATCATGATCTAATTTGTCAAAAATATCATCTAATAAAAGAATAGGCTTCATTTTTAAAAGATCTTTTAAAATCTCAAAATATGCAAACTTAAGTGCTATTAGAAAAGTTTTCTGCTGACCTTGAGAGCCTGATTTTCTTAAACTATGTTTATTAATACTAAAAATAAAATCATCTCTGTGGATTCCATTTGTTGTATATGTTAAAATCTGATCTTTTTTTCGACTATTCTGTAATAATTGTAAAAAATCAGCCTCATATAGCTGAGATTGATACCTTATGTCCACAAATTCGCTTTGATTAGATATAATATTATAGTATTTCTGAACTATCTCAATGATATTTTGAATACACTCAGTTCTTTTAAGATATATTTTGTCTCCATATTCACATAAACTATTATCATATACAGATAACAACTCACGAGAATCTTTAATTGAGGAGTATTTTTTTAATAATATATTTCTCTGCTGTAATACTTTGTTATAAAGAATTAAGTCATTCATGTAATTTCTATCTAATTGAGATAGAAATTTATCAAAAAAACGTCTACGCTCATCGCTTCCCCCTAAAATGACACTACTATCCATAGGCGTAATAATTACTAATGGTATCTTACCTATGTGATTAGATAATTTATTATATTTTTTATTATTTAATTGGACTTTTTTTTGCTTATTCTGTAAAGACGATGATACAACACATTTATTGTTATTATCATCAGTATAATCGCCTTGAATCATAAAAAAACTCTCACCATATCTTATATTATTAAGTTCCACGTTACTATAATAGCTCTTACAAAACGACAAATAATATATAGCATCAAGTAAGTTAGTTTTACCAACCCCATTTTTTCCTAAAAAACAATTAATATCATCAGAAAAATTAACCTTTAAATGTTCATGATTCTTATAGTTAATTAATGATATGAGATTTAAAATCATATTTATATATAAATAATATTATAAAATAACTTAATTTTACGGCAAAATAAATTTTTTATGAAAAAAAAGAGTACTACTGATAAACAATTTGCTAATATTGAAGAAGGTTTAAGTAAAACTGAACAATTTATAGAAGATAATCGAAATCTATTAATGTCTATTATTGGTGCAATAATAATAGTCTTCCTATTTATTTACGGGTATAAAAATTTTTATAAAAAACCGCTCAATAAAAAAGCTCAAAATCAATTATTCATTGGAGAACAATATTTTGAAAAAGGTGATTTTCAAATTGCATTAAATGGCACTGAAAACTATATTGGTTTTATTAATATCACTGAAAAATACTCAAACACGCAATCTGGAAATTTAGCAAAATACTATGCTGGAATATCATATTTAAGATTAGGAGAATTTGAAAAATCGATTCAAATGCTAGAAAAATATAATTCTGAAGATAAATTACTTTTATCAATCGCAAAAGCAGCAATTGGAGATGCATTTGTTGAAATAGATCAACCTAAAGAAGCAATCGAATACTATAAGAAAGCAATTCGGACCTCTAGTAATAATTTAACCACTCCTATATTTCTGATGAAATGTGCAAATATATATGAGTCCGAAAAAAAATTCAAAGAAGCAAAATCTTGTTACCTGGAGATTCAATCAGATTATCCAGAGTCATCACAAGCAAAAAATATTGAAAAATACATCAATAAGTTAAAATAATTAATGTGAATAATAAAGACCATATAGATTATCATTTGAATGATAAAACTGGTGTTGATAAAAACATTGGAATTGTAAAAGCATTATGGAATAACCACATTACAACAAAACTATATTCTTCATGCCATAAAACATTAATAAAGTATGGTGTAAATACGCAAAATATTTACACACTTGAAGTACCAGGTAGTTTTGAGTTAATTTACGGAGGGAAACAAATAATGAAAAACACAAAACTTGACGCCGTAATATTAATTGGAAGTATTATCAAAGGAGAAACACCTCATTTTGATTTTATTTCTCAAGCAATTGCCAATGGTGTAAAGGATTTAAATATTATGTTTGATATACCATTTATTTTTTGTGTTTCCACAGATCTTAACCAACAACAAGCACTTGAAAGAGCTGGCGGGACAATAGGAAACAAGGGTGAAGATGCGGCTAACACAGCTTTACATTTAGTTAAAAATACTATAAATTAAATATTTTTTTAGAAAAATTATAAGCATTTTCAAATGCTAAAATATCAAGACTATGGGTGATATTTCTTTCAGCAATAAAATTTAATATCTTCTCTGTACTTAAATTACCAATTAACTTACTCTTTGTAAAAGGACAACCACCATAACCTCCAATCGAAACATCAAACCTTTGACAACCTACATTCCATGCTGAATTAATTTTTGCACTTGCACTATCTGGATGAGTATGTAAATGCAAACCTATATCTAAATTATTAAAACTACTATACACTTCAGAGTACACATCTGCAATTAATTTATCAGAAGCTTTACCATTAGTGTCTGCTAGTGAAATCATCTTTATACCCTTTTGATGAATCTTATGAACATATTCTAATAATAAATTAACACTCCAATCTTCATTATATGGATTACCAAAAGCCATAGAAAAATATATTAATAAAATTTTATTTTTTTGCAAGCATATATCAAGTATGTCATCTATAATTGACAATGAGGATTTAATATCAGAATTAGAATTATTTTTTTGAAAAAAATCTGATATAGAAAGTGGATAACCTAAAATTTTTATCTGTTCAAAAGATGATGCATCTAAAGCCCCCCTTTTATTCAAAACAATTGCTAATAATGAAGTTTTATCTCTAATTTTTAAATCATTAATAACCTTATCAGTATCCATCATTTGTGGTACAGCCTTAGGCGACACAAAACTACCAAAATCTATAATATCAAATCCTACTTTTATTAGTGAATTAATATAATTCACTTTATCTTGAGTCGGGATAAATGTTGTAATTCCCTGCATTGCATCTCTTGGGCATTCTACTATTTGAATTTTTTTATTTACCATTTGCCCCTATAATTTTTACCTCAGTTCTTCTATTCATTAATCTAGCGTACTCAGAATCATCATTATTCACTGGTTTATCAAAGCCATATCCTTTATAAGTCATCTGACTTGAAGGAACACCATAATTCAATAACGCGTTATACACTGACTTGGCTCTTTGATCAGATAATTGATAATTATATTGTTTAGACCCAATATTATCAGTATGCCCACCTATTTCTATTATCAATGATGAATTTAAAATTAAATAATCTGCAAACTTTTTAATTTCTATTAAAGAATTTTCAGCTAAAGAATAATCATCAAAATTATAATAAATATTATTTAAATTAATTGTATTACCCAAATTTAACCTATTAAGTACTATCGTTAATGATTTTAATGTTTCATCTTTTTGAAGTTCATAATTAGAAGAAAAATAATCATGATACTCCGAAAGTACTGTGATTGAAAATTTTGAATCTGGTGATATAGAAAATGAAAATTGACCAAGATTATCTGATTTACACTGATATTCCCAGTCATTCTTTAAACCAATAATAGAAATATCACAACTAACACCTTTTCTATTAATTGAATCTAAAATTACACCATTAACTACAGCTACAGGATGTGATTGGTTTTTTTTAGGAAGATTAAATTCATAAATATCTAAGTTTCCGTTCGCATTGGAATTAAAATATGCTTTTTCCCCATCTGGAGACACAATAAGACCAGACTCGTCATAATGGGTATTAATAGGAAAACCTAAATTAACAATACTATCAAATTCAAATTGCTCATTAATTTTAGCAGTATATAAATCAAAACCTCCAAAACCGGGGTGTCCTTTAGATGAAAAATAAAATGTTTGATTATCATAGTGTAAAAAAGGGGTATATTCATCTCCTGGTGAGTTTATTGTTGGTCCCAAATTAACAGGGTCAGACCAAATATTATTTATTTTTCTTGACACCCATATATCTGCACCACCATACCCCCCATATCTATTACTAGAGAAAAACAATAAATTACCATCAGCAGATATAGATGGCTGAGACTCCCAATATTTTGTGTTTATTAAAGATCCCATATTAATAGAGTTAGACCACTTTGTTTCATTAAGCAATGTCGAAAAATATATGTCACACCCACCATAACTATCAGGCCTGTTACAAGAAGCATAAAAAAGATCTTTACCATCCAAACTAACAGACAGTGAGCCTTCTCGATAGTCACTATTTATATTAGCACCAAGTTTTATCGGATTAGACCATCTATCATCGATATTTCTGGATAAATAAAAATCTTCATCCTGTAATTCACTATCTAAATCTCTATATGTATAAATCAATACATTTGAATTTATAGGCATGGAGGGAAAGTAGTCATCATAATTAGAATTAATATCTAAATAAATAGGAGAAAAATACACAGAGTCTTTTAAAGAACTAATAGCAAAAGTATTTTTCGCAACTAATGCTTTTATCTCAGAATAATCATCAAGGTTAATATTAAAATTAGCATTTGATACCACCTCTTCAAAAACATGATAATCACCCTTTTGATATGCAAGTTTTAAAAAATTAAAAATAGAAAAAGGTGATGTGTTAACAAGTTTATTATTTTTATAAGCCTTTAAATATAAAACATATGCATTATCATAGTCTTTTATAGAGTGATAATATATATCTGCAATAGAATTAACAAAAATTGGATTATTACACATTGATTGAAGCTTAACTAATAAATTATCAGCCTTTTCTGTATCACCAACTAATACATACTTATCAATTTTTTTAAGTTGTTTATTAGCTTTCTTGCATCTATCTTGAGCATAAATATTAATAGAAAAAAAAAACAATAGTAAAAAAAATCTCATTGTATATTTAGATATTTATGCATTTGTAATGAAAGTTTCCACCTAGGATTAGAAGCAATAAAATCAATAATTTCTGACTTCATAATATCTAGCTTACTCCATTCAGGTTGAATATATAACAAACAAGAACTGGAAACTTTTTTTTCTTGATCTAAAGCCCATATGAAATCATGATTATTATATATAATAATTTTAAGTTCCGATGCAATAGCATAAATGTCATTTAAAGGTGGCTTTATTTTTTTTGGAGACAAAGTAACCCAATCCCAATTTGCACTTAAAGGATAAGCACCTGAAGTTTCTAAATGAACCTGATAACCAGCACTAGAAATCTGATGAACTACTTGACTTAAATCATGCATTAAAGGCTCGCCGCCAGTAAATATGACAATATTGGAATTGCTTTTACTCAATTGATCTAACAGATCATCAGCTGTTGTATTAATACCAGCATCTAAATCCCATGATTTTGGCTCATCACACCAATGACAACCTATATCACAACCCTGAGTTCTAATAAAAAAAGCTGACTGACCAGCATACCAACCCTCACCTTGTATGGACAAAAATGTTTCTTTTATCGGAATCATATGGTAATAAAATAATCATTAAAAATAAATAAAATGTAAATTAGTAATAATGAAAAATAAAAAAATAATCATAAGTGGACCACCTGGTAGTGGAAAAACATCTATTATTAATAAATTAAAAAATTTAGGATACCTTTGTTTTTCTGAAGTAACACCACCAAAATTAGATTTAAGTAAATCAAAAAATAAATTAAAAATAAGTGAATATCTTTTTGAACAAAGAATTCACCAGTATTATAGCAATAACATAAAATTATCATTCTATGATAGAAGTATAATAGATGTAGTGGCATATATGAATTACTGGAAAATGGAATATCCTAATAAATGGGACAAACAAATAAACGATTTACAGTATTCAAAAAAAGTTTTTTATACACCTAGCTGGAAAAGTATATATATACAATCCGAAGTTAGACAAGAAACATTTAGCGAAGCTACCAAAATAGATATCTTTTTAAGACAAGCATATCATAGTTTTAATTATGAAATTATTGAATTACCAAAAAAAAATATAGACCATAGAGTTAATTTTATTATAAACAGCCTATGAAAAAAAATATACTTTTTTGTGGCACACCTATTTTCGCTAACGCAACACTGCAGGTCCTTTTTCAATGCCAAGAAGAATTAAATTACAACCTAGTGGGGGTGGTAACAATAAAAGATAAAATTGCTGGAAGAGGCCAAAAAATTAAAGAGTCTACAATAAAAAAAACAGCTAAAAAACTAAATTTACCAATTTTTACTCCTGATAACCTTGAGGACTCTAATTTCATTACACAAATAATTAACTTAAATCTAGATTTAATTATTGTTGTAGCATTCAAAAAACTTCCTAGTATTTTTTTTAATATACCTTTATTAGGAACTATCAATTTACACGCCTCTCTACTACCCAAATATAGAGGAGCTGCACCAATCAACTGGGCCATTATCAACGGTGAAAAACAAAGTGGCTTAACCACATTTTTTATCAATGAAAAAATAGATACTGGAGATATTATAGTACAGTCAAAAATTGATATTGAAGAAAATTGGCATGTTAATGATCTACATGACAAGTTAATGTTGCAAAGTGGAAAAATTATAAAAAATACAATTCAAAAAGTATTTAATAATAATTATTCTGTAAAAAAGCAATCAAAAACCCCTAACCCTGCACATCAATATGCTAGAAAAATTTTAAAGCAAGATTATCAATTAAATAGTAAAGTTTGGAAACAAAAATCTTTAAAACATCTATTTAACTTTATTAGAGGCATGTCACCACCTGGTGTTAAAACAACTATTCAAATTCATAGAGATCAAATTATTAATAAAAAAATGATTATTACTAGAGTAGGCAATTTCAAAACTTACACAAATAAAAGTCAAAAAAATCCTGTCTTTATATATTCTGCCAACCCAGATGAGTTAATTGTCTCTAATGATATAGAATCGTTTAATATTGAAAAATTAAAAATAGAAAACAAACAAGAGATGAGTGCGAGGGAGTTCTACAATGGATACATAAAAAATAAGCACCAAAATTATAAAATTTCAATTCTAATATAACTTATCTAAGGATTCAATCTAGTAATCATCCACTTATTGTTTTTCTTTTCGTATAAAAATCTATCATGCATTCTATTTACCCCCCCCTGCCAAAACTCTATTGAAAAAGGTTTAATATTAAAACCACCCCAAAATTCAGGTCTCGGAATTTTTTTGTTTAAAAATTTTTTTTCAATAACACTATAATTATACATCAACTGTTCTCGACTTACCACCTGTTCACTCTGACTTGATGCCCATGCTGCTATTTGTGACTTTCTAGGTCTTTGTTTAAAATATAAATTAGATTGTCTTGTTGAAATTTTTTCTGCTAATCCATAAACTCTTACTTGTCTTTGAAAATCAGGCCAAAAAAAACAAAGTGACACATGATTATTATAGAGAATTTGACGTGCTTTTAAACTATTATAGTTTGTGTAAAAAATAAATCCATTTTTAGTAAAATTCTTTAACAATACAATACGACTACGTACTCCTTCTGGTTTAGAATAAGTTGATAGAGCTACAGCATTAAAATCCCCCTTTTTAGGAATCTGGTCAAACCACAAATCAAATTGCTTCATAGGATGACTTTTTAAATCATCTACATACAACTTGTCTAAGTTATAATTAGTTCTAATATTATCAATTTTTTTCATAAGAATAATATTCTACTTTAAAATTAGTATAAAATATTTTATATATTAACAATATGAAAAATGAAATCAATACTGGCACCATATTATTATCAAAACCATTTATGGAAGATAAAAGGTTTGAAAAAACCGTTATTCTTATTACTGAGCATGATGAGAATGGGACTGTTGGTTTTATTTTAAATAAAAACACCTCTATCGACATTCTAGATTTTACTCCTTTACTAACTGAAGAAAAAATTACTATCAAACAAGGAGGGCCTGTTGATAATAATAGTTTATTCTTTATACATAAACATCCTGATTTAATTCATAATTGTATTAAAATAAAAGATGGGTATTTTTGGGGAGGTGATATTAATGATTTAATTGAAGGAATGAACCGAAATGAAATAAAAGCACAAGAAATATTATTTTTCACAGGTTACTCTGGATGGGAAAAAAACCAACTGAAAGAAGAAATAAATGAAGGTTCTTGGATTATTCACAATACAAATCTTGAACTTCTAGAGAAATCTATAAACTGGTCAACATTATTAATTGAAATAAACAAAGAATTTGAAGTATGGACTACAGCTCCCTCTGATTTTCGCTTGAACTAAAAAACTTTTTATTTAAAAGACTTAACAATTCGACTGACATATCTTTAGCATAAATCTTATTACCTAATTTAGATACCCAACACACCCCAATTATAACATTAGTAATAAATATTTCTTTTGCGTTCATGATGTCTGAAAAAGCAATACTTTTTTCTAATACTTGATCTTTTTTTTCTCTCAATAAAACACTTCTTAATACACCATTAATACAACCATCTTCAATTGGAGGAGTAATTATATTGTTAGAATGATCAACGATGAAAATATTACCTTTTGAGGCTTCAACAATATTATTATTATTATTTATTAATAATACATCATCATAGCCATTTTCATGAGCATGTATGGATGAAATTACATTAATTAAACGATTGGTACTTTTAATATTAGATAGTGGTCCTTTTGAAATAAAATTTTCCTTATAAAATGTGATATTTAATCCTTTTGGATTTAATTGGTAAAGAGATAAGTCTAAAGGCTCTGATTCAATTACATAACTGGCATGGTTTTCATCTGGCAAATAATAACCAGAACTAGTTCTAAAAAAAGTTATTTTAACCCTTGCTGATTTAACATCCAAACTATTCTTTTGTAATAATTCTTCAATAAATGCTTTAAATTTTTCAATACTAAAATCAGTGGGCGGAGTCATTTTCGTAATCAAAAATGAACTAGCTATTCTAAAATAGTGATCTTCCCAATATAGCGGTTTTCCTAAATGACATTTTATTGTTTCAAAAAAAGAATCGCCATATCTAAGACCTCTATTTTCTAATGAAATTGAAAAATTATCCGAATTAATCAACTGACCATTATGATGAATTTTTTCCATTTCTTATCATTTTTATATGTAAAATTTCATCCTCTAAGTATTCCTCTCCAATAATATTAAATCCAAAATATTCATAAAATTTAACTAAATAAACTTGGGCAGACATAACAAGGATTGTATCGGGTGAAAACAAATCCAACCCCCTCTTTAATAACTCTTTACCTAAACCTAAATTTCTATATTCTTTTTTAACCAATATACGGCCAAAAGAAATATTTGAATATATAGTTCCTGCTGGTACAACTCGCATATAAGCAATTATCTTATCATCTTGATACGCAATCAAATGAGTAGATATAATATCATGATTATCAGCATCTAAATAATTACACTTTTGTTCAATAATAAAAACTTCTTGTCTTAATCTTAAAATTTTATATAGTTCATCCCTAGATAAATCTTCGTATTTTTTATGAGACCAGTTAATCATAAATGATAGCTTTTTAATTTATTATAAATTAAATCGTGACATTTATGATTTAAATCAAAAGAATCTTGAAATAATTTTGAATCAATAGGGTCAAATATATGAGCCCTTACATCTCCGGGTTTCACAAGCATAGTCAAATCTGAAAATCTATCTTGTGCATTAATCAAAGCAATTGGCACAACAGGAACTTGTGTTTCTAAGGCTAATCTAAATGCACCATTCCTAAAATCTTGTAACAATTTACTTTCTTGTAAATCATATGGATTTTTAGATTTACTATCTCCTTGATTTCTCCATCCACCTTCAGGAAATAAAATAATAGAAAAACCATCTGCTATTGCTTGCTTCATAGCATCATATCCCCTTTGCCTTGATTCTTTATCTTCTCTTTGAACTGCAATTTGACCAGAGTGTTGAGCTAAAAAACCAAACAAAGGCCATTTAAATACTTCCGCTTTTCCTAAATATTTAATTCGATATGGTATTAAAGATGCAATAATAATAACATCTAAATAGGATTTATGATTCACAATATATATACACGGTTTTGTATACTTAATAGGGAAACTACCTGTTATAATTTTTCGCATACCAAATAAAAAAAGTAATACATTACCAACATAATAATTATACTGGACAAATATATTTTTACCAAAAGTACCCAAACAGAAAATTAAAAATAAATTAGGAAGAAGCAGGATTAAGAATATAGATACTGTAATCAATAAACACCATAACGTCCATAGTATTAATAAAATCTTCATTATTTAATAATTCAAAATATAATCCAAATATACACATCTGTAATATTATTTTAACATTCTATTGTTTTATATTTGCATCCTTATGGATATAGCATTTCATACTTTAGGATGTAAACTTAATTTCTCAGAAACCTCATTTATAATAAATGACATAAAAAGTGCCGGTTTTAAGGAAGTTAATTTTAATGATTTTGCTGACACATATGTGATTAACACTTGTTCAGTCACAGAAAATGCAAATAAAGAATGTCAGTATTTAGTAAGAAAAGTACTCAAAAAAAATCCTAATGCACAAATTGTTATTATGGGCTGTTATGCACAACTAAAACCAAAAGAAATTGAAACAATAAAAGGAGTAGATTTAATTCTAGGAAATAATGAGAAGTTTAAACTTAAAAATTATTTAATTAACTCAACTAAAAAAAATAATAAAACACAAATCATTAGGAAAGAAAGTGAAGAATTAAATGAATTTAAATCTGCATTTTCAACAGGAAATAGAACTAGGTCATTTCTAAAAATACAAGATGGATGTAATTATAAATGTAGTTTTTGCACTATCCCTCTAGCTAGAGGTAAAAGCAGAAGTGATACGATAGATAATGTCATAAATAGAATAAATAAAATAAAAAATACAGGTGTAAAAGAAATTGTATTAACGGGTGTTAATATTGGAGATTACCATTCTAATAAAAATGAAAAATTTATTGATCTATTAAAGGAAATTGATAAACTCAAAGGCATTAGAGTCAGAATATCATCTATTGAACCTAATCTGATAAGTAATGATATAATTGAATTAATCAGTAAATCAAAAGTATTTGTACCTCATTTCCATATTCCATTACAATCTGGTTCTGATACGATTTTAAAACTTATGAAAAGAAGGTATTTAACTAATTATTACCAATCTCTAATACAAAGAATTAATCACAATATTAAAAATGTATGTATTGGAGTAGATGTAATAGTAGGTTTCCCAGGAGAAAATGAAGATCTTTTTAATGAAACTGTTAATTTTATCAAGTCACTCAATATATCTTATCTACATGTATTTACATATTCTGAAAGAGACAATACTATAGCACAAAAAATGAATAATTCGGTTCCAATTCATATAAGGAAATATAGAAGCAAAGTATTAAGGAATTTATCTGACAAGAAAAAAAGATATTTTTATCAAAAAAATATTGGATTAGTAAAGGAGGTGTTATTTGAAAACCAGGTAATTAACGGATATATTTATGGATTTTCTGAGAACTACATTAAAGTTCAAACCCAATATAAATCAGATTTAATAAATAATTTTCAAAAAGTTATCATAAAAGACATTCAACAACACAACACAACTTACGCACAAGGAACTTTAACAAATAGCATGTTATGACATATCCAACTATTAGTCACTTAATTGAAAGTATTACAGGTATTTTTATCCCATTACCAATACAAACATTTGGTTTTTTTATAGTTACAGCATTTATAGTTGGACACTACTTTATTAAAAAAGAGTTTTTAAGATTTGAGGAATTAAAAATATTCCAACCAATTGTTTTTAAAAATTCAAAATCTATATTTTTTAAGTTTATTGAATACATTATTAATTGTCTATTAGCCTTCTTTTTGGGTTACAAACTACCATATATAATCCAGAACTATCAATTTTTTGCAGAATCACCACACATAATAATACTCTCATCGGAGGGCAATATATTATTTGGATTTATATTAAGCCTAATCACATTAATATTTATGTATAGAAATAATGAAAATAAATATGATACGGAAAAAAATGTAAAAATTTACCCATCCGATTTATCATGGAATATTTTATTTATTGCAGCTGGTAGCGGAATTATAGGTGCTAAATTATTTGCAGTATTAGAAGATGTTGATTATTTAATACAAGACCCTGTATCTGCAATACTTTCATTTAGTGGTTTAACATTTTATGGGGGGTTAATTGTAGGTACATTATGTGTAATTATTTATGCTAAAAAATATAAAATAAACATCTTAAAATTAGCAGATGCTTTCGCTCCTTCTTTAATATTGGCATATGGAATAGGAAGGTTAGGGTGTCATTTTTCAGGTGATGGTGACTGGGGTATTATAGCAAACATGAATAAAAAGCCCGAATTTTTACCTGATTGGATATGGGGTTACAAGTTCCCTCATAATGTTATTGAAGCGGGTGTAAAAATAAATGACTGTATAGGGAAATACTGCTATGAATTACCACATCCAGTACACCCCACCTCCCTGTATGAAGCACTATTTGGATTTTTTGCATTCGTTTTTTTATGGCAAATGAGAAAGAATATTAAAATACCAGGAATTCTGTTCTGTATCTATCTCATAATTAATGGAGTAGAAAGATACTTAATTGAAATTATTAGAGTGACAGAAAAGTATGCATTTTTTAATACTCAATTAACCCAAGCTCAAATAATTGGTATTTCATTAATAATAATAGGTTTGTTGGGTATAATTTTGCTAACTAAACTAAAAAAACAATATGATTTTATCAAAAAATAACAGTCTTCTACTTTTACATTTTATTATTGTTATTTGGGGTTTTACAGGCATTTTAGGTAAAATAATTGAATTACCCTCAGTAATAATTGTTTTACATAGAATGATAATTGCAGGTACTACTCTTTTTATTATAAATCAAATTATTTATCAAAAAATTCAAACACCTCTAAAAGATATATTAAAATATTTTGGTATTGGTTTAATAACAGCTATTCATTGGGTGTGTTTTTTTGAATCTATTAAACTATCAAATGTCTCACTAGCATTAATATGTTTATCTACTATATCTTTATTTACAGCTATTCTAGATCCAATACTACAAAATAAACCAATCTCTTTTCACGAGATAGTACTATCATTAATAGTAACAATTGGTATAATCATTATTTTTAACTTTGAATCTGGATATAGTAAAGCAATTCTATTATCTATTACATCAGCTTTTTGTGGAGCATTATTTACGATATTCAATCACAGATTAATAAAAAAAAATCATAAAGCAATGATAATTACTGCTTGGGAAATGTTAGGAGGTGTTATGTGCATCCTAATATATCTGTTTCTTCAAAATGAAATAAATTCTAATATAATACCAAATAAAAAAGACATCATATATATATTAATATTGGGGTTATTTTGTACAGCTTTTGCCTTTTCTGCAAGTATTGAAATTATGAAAAAAATAAGTCCTTTCACAGTTAACTTAACAGTAAATCTAGAACCTATATATGCTATTATTTTAGCGATTATTATTTTTGGAGAGTCTGAGTTAATGTCACGTGAGTTTTATATTGGTGGATTTATAATTATCTCTAGTATTTTTACTAATACATTCATAAAACATAAAAGTCTGAAAATACCATAATAGATATTTCACTATCTTTATAAAAAATATATAATTTTTTAACTATGAAACACCTATTAAGTTTTATTTTATTTTTCACATTTATCATAACTAATGCACAATCCTCTACAGATTATTATGAATTCTTTACACAAGGAATATGTGTATCAGGAAATTGTGAAAATGGTTTTGGTATTAAAAAATATCAAGATGGAACAATCTATATTGGTAATTGGTGGAATGAAATACCCGGAGGACAAGGAACTATAATATGGGGAGATGGCACAATTTATGTTGGTAATTTTAATGATGGAAAATATCACGGAGATGGTACTTTTATGACAAGGGAACAATTTTATATTGGTGAATTCAGAAATGATATTGCCAATGGTAAAGGAACCTTTTTTCTTGAAAACGGAGTGTATTTTGGTGATTTTGAAGATGGTTTGTTTGACGGAAAGGGATACTTTTTAGATAGAGACGGAAAGATAGAAGAAGGTAACTTTAAAAAGGGGAATATAATTGGTGATATTATTTATAGAACCGAAGATTATATAAGAAGGCAATAATAATTTATTTTATCACGGTAATTTTTTTACTATAAAGTTCATCCTCTGTTTGAATCACAAAATTATACACACCATTACTAAAATCATCTAGAATAATATTGGTAATGCATTGTTTAATGTTAGATTTTTTTTGATTAAACATCACCCTCCCATTAATATCATAAATAGTCATATTAATGTCAGATTTTGACAATAATTCAAAATCTATATTTAATTGATTTTTTGCGGGATTTGGATACACTTCAATGATTGGATCTTTTAAGTTATTCAAAGAAGATATATTATACTCCCCCACTCTAAAATAGTCTGTTAATTCTGTGCCAAAATCATCCTGATAATACTTGAAAAAACCACCAGGAACCTCCCTTAATCTAGCATAACCCGAACCATCATTATTAGCCCACCAAGTAAGCCCATCTTCATTATTATATTGATTACCTCCAGTATCTAAAATTTGAAATTTATAACATCCCGGATCTAGCTGAACTGTATCTTTATATAAAGTATTAGCAGACATCCCTGTTTTAGAGAAAACTAAATTTCCTTGATTATCACTTAATTCATATGAACTTTCATTGGGCACATCATTGGTTTTAAACCATATTGCAAATGTACTGGGATATTCGTCTACAAATTCATAATCTGAATATAACATATCATTTATAGCATAATCATCTTCTAACTGACCATTAGGCATATTAATTCGAGCATAAAAGGGTAGGTTTTCACTCCAAGAATACCAGTTAATTGGCGGTAAATTAACTATTTCAGTTTCACCAAATGCCAAATCACCTTCCCATAAATATGTGTTTGCATCATACCCTTCAAAACCATATACTATAGAGGCACTATTTAAATTTTCTGAACCTTGATTTTTAATTTTGACAATAGGATTAGAACAAGTCGGGTTAAATCTAAAATGTTCTTGTTTGGTAGATGGAGCAATAATATCTTGTATTACTGCATCTAAATTAAAGTTTGGCTCTTCATATGTAATTAATTGAACATCATAAATGTAACTTGCTTCTGCTGGATTCCAATTAGATTTAGAAATATCAAAATCTAATAAATTATTTTGTCCAGTTTCTAAGAATGAGGTTAATTCATGCTTCCTTGTAGTAGCTTTATCACCTGGACACCAATTAGCTCTATCATATACCCATGTGCCTCCTTGAGGATATAATGCAACTTCACCACAATCATCTCTCCAAATTTCTTGAGTATATAAATCTTCATCGTCTAATTGTAAATAATAATTGACACCTGGGGTAAATTCTCCATCCTGACCATGACCACTGATTGTAACACGCATAGTAGAATTTTTTGCTTCTTCAGGTATAAATACTAGCGTATCTTGTAAAACATCTGACATACTTGCATAAGCATTACTTCCAGACCATAAGTTTTGAACATTTAACACATTTCTAGGTGGAGTTCCTTCAATAAACTCAAAATTTAATGTAACATTAAATCCCGTAGACCAGCCCCCGTAAAAAGCTCTCATTTTAACGGAATCTACAAGTAAATGTGCAAAATCTGTAACATCATAGGTATACCTTTGAACCCAGTTAGGTGAAAAGCCCTCTGTTCCATTACCCTGCATATATGTTCCATATGGTGTCACAACATTTGCTAGAGTTTGATCGTTTATAAACACTGAATTACCATCATCATCTACACCATTTTCTTTAAGAATTATAATCTTGGTGGTATAGTCCCAACCACTACATCCACTTGAGGAGCAACGCATATCATAATGCATTAAAATCTTTCTATAAGAATCACTACCATCAGGAAAAACTGCCCAAGCATCATAATTACCATTCCAATCTAAATCTACATAATTGTGAGCCTGTACAAATGTTGTATCTTCTTGTGAAAAAGAAATAAAAGAAAAAAGAAAAAAGAAAAAAGAAAAGAAATATTTAATCATCTTAATTGTGTTTAATTATAGTATCAAATTTTGAATCCATATATTTATATTATTTAAATTTAATAAAAAAAAATTATCCTTATTAACATATTTTTTTTATGAAAGAAAATCAAAATCATATGCCTGCCTTATTAACTTTAATTACAGTATTCTTTTTTTGGGGATTCATCGCTGCCTCAAATGGAGTTTTTATACCCTTTTGTAAAGAATATTTTAATTTAAGTCAATTTCAGTCTCAATTAATTGATTCAGCATTTTATGGTGCATATTATTTTGGAGCATTATTTCTTTATTTCTATTCATCTAGAAAAAACCAAGATTTAATTAATCAATGGGGTTACAAAAAAAGCATTGTTTATGGATTATTAATCTCCGGTTTTGGATCTATCTTTATGATATATGCTATAAAAATGGGCTCTTTTAATTTAATTCTTTTATCGCTCTTTGTGATTGCACTTGGATTCTGCCTACAACAAACATCTGCAAACCCATTTGTAATTACACTAGGACCTAAAGAAACCAGTTCACATAGATTGAATCTAGCTGGAGGTATTAATTCATTAGGCACCACTTTAGGCCCTATTGTATTAAGTTTATTATTATTCGGCGGAATTTCAACATCCAGTATTGATTTTAAAAATATTAATTACTTATATATTCTTGTAAGTATATTGTTTTTGGTAGTAGCTTTATTTTTAAATTATTCTAAAAACTTACCTAATACAAAAAACAGCAGTAAAGTTGAATCATCTCCAAAAGCAAGTAGATTATTAACTAAACTAACATGGATTATTATTTTATTTTCTTTTTTAAGTATCTTAAATATTATTGCTAACGATATAATTTTAAGTTCATTATCGTTACTAATACTACTTATTTTAATAATCTACATAATTACAACACCCTATTTTATTAAAAATAAAACTATCAAAGATTGGGGTGCAATGAAATATCCACAAGTAACGCTTGGTATGTTAGCAATTTTTAGCTATGTCGGCGTAGAGGTAACTATCCAAAGTAATCTTGGAGCACTGCTAAAAACACCAGATTTTGGTTCAATCAATGAAGCAAACAATTCACACTTTATTGCAATGTATTGGGGTAGTTTAATGATTGGAAGGTGGCTAGGAGCAATATCAGTGTTTAATCCATCTAAATTATTAAAACATATATTGTACATCTTGGTGCCTTATGTAGCATTTTTAATTGTACTGTTTTTTATTAATATTAGGGGCAGTGAAATCGAATCTCTCAAATTATTTTCAATTTGTATTATTATACAGATTCTTGGCTTTCTATTAGGAAAAGATAAACCAATAAAAACACTATTCATCTTTAGTTGTTTAGCTACTATTTCTATGATATATGGAATTTGTAATACAGGATTAGTAAGTATATACGCATTTTTGTGTGGAGGATTATTTTGTTCAATCATGTGGCCATGTATTTTCTCATTAAGCATTGCAGGATTAAAAAAATACACTTCTCAAGGATCATCATTCCTAATTATGATGATTTTAGGAGGTGCAATTATCCCTCCAATACAAGGTAAAATAGCTGATTTATTTAATATTCATTTTTCATATATAATTACTATTTTCTGTTTTATTTATATTGCTTTTTTTGCTTTAAAAATTAAAAATATTTTGCAACAACAAAACATTAATGCATAAATAACAATCCATGAAAAAATTACTATTTATTAGTATACTTTTATTTAAATGCAATTTATTATTTTGTCAATTAACCGTCCTTAATCCAGGACTAGAAGGAACCCCAGGTCAAGGAATAACTCCTGGACCATGGCAAAACTGTATGCCATTTGGTTTTTATGTAGATCCATATGGAGAGTATGCTACACCAGATACTCACCCTAATAATCCACCCATATATGAAATTATATTACCCCCAAGTGAAGGAGAGTCATATATTGGCTTTGGTGAAATAACTCCTTATTTTGGTATCTCAGGAATAACTTCATTTCAAGAAGGGTTTAGCCAAGAATTAAGTAGTCCTATGGAAGCAAATAATTGTCCTTATGTTTTTAATATAGATTTAGCAAATGGATTAACTCCAGATCCTTGGAATTTAACTGGTATCGAAACTACTATCGCAGAAGTTAAAGTATATGGTGGATTCGATGTATGTTCAGAAGAAGAATTGCTTTGGGAATCAGGTCCCATCACGAATGAGAATTGGGAAACTTATACTGTGGAATTTATACCTAGTAATAACTATACGCATATTTTATTTGAAGCCTTTAAAGCAGACCCTAAATCTGAATGTGGTTATGTTTTGGCTGATAATATTACACCAATTATAAATATTCCCCCTCTATCTGAAGCAGGAGAAAATCAAGAATTGTGTGCAAATACAACCACACTAAATGCAAATTCTCTTCAAGAAAATGAAGAGGGAACATGGATAGTTATTTTTGGTAATGGTGATTTTGAAGAACCAAACAATCCAAATACAGAGGTTAATAATCTAAATATAGGTGAAAATATTTTTGAATGGGTGGTAACTGCTGAATGTGTTGAAGAATCTAGTAGTGATCAAGTAACTATAACTTTAGTCAATGAACCTATAGTTGAAGCTGGAGAAGACCAAGAATTATGTGAAAATTTTACCACACTAAATGCAAACTCTCCTCAAGAAGACGAAATAGGAACATGGATAGTTATTTCTGGAAATGCTGTTTTTAATAATATAAATGATCCTAATGCCATAGTAAGCGGATTAAATATTGGTGAAAATATTTTTCAATGGACTATATCGTCTTTATTATGTGGTGAATATACAGATCAGGTATCAATGATATACATAGACAATATACCATATTCTAATGCTGGTGAGAATCAGGAATTATGTGAAGATTTTACCACACTAAATGCTAACTCTATTCAAAATACTGAAACTGGAATATGGACAATTATTTCTGGAAATGGTAATTTTATCACTCCTAATAATCCTAATACCCAGGTAACTAATTTAAGTTTAGGTGAAAATATTTTTGAATGGACTGTTGAGGATGCTTGTAATTCTGTTTCAAGTCAGGTTGCTATTACTTTTCAAAATACAACCAATACAATACAAAGTATCTCGAACTACAATGGCTTTAATATATCTTGTCCACAAACAAGTGATGGCTTTATTGAAATAACAACTACAGGCGGATACCCACCCTACTCATTCAATTGGAGTGGTCCAAATTCTTTTTCTAGTAGTACCCAGAATATCTATAACTTAGAAGCAGGAATGTATGATTGTGTTGTTACTGATCAATTAAATTGTGAATCAACCATATCAATACAATTAACCCCTCCCTATCCTCTTGAAATAGATTTTATAGGAGTTGAAGATATGAATTGTTTTGATAATCCATATATAGACTTTGATATCACAGGTGGTACTGGAGAATTAGAGGGTGTTATAAATACAAGTTGGGGGGAAGTGATAACATTTATAGCTGACAATAGTAATGAGTGGTATTTTCAATATGACAACTTTACACAATGGGACGGTGAAATTAACATATCAATTATAGATTCTAATGGATGTACATTAAACTCTGATGATATTACAGTTCAAACCTGGGATGACCCAGTTGGAAATTTCGATGTATCCACTAATAATACAAGCATATCAGAGTTAATAGATTTCTTTGATTTATCTAATTCTGAAGCAGAAATTATTAACTGGACATGGGATTTTGGAGACGGAACAATATCAAATCTTCAAAACCCTACTCATTTTTATCAGGGAAATGACCAATATACAGTTTGTTTAACTATTGAAGATGCTAATGGATGTATAAGTGAAAAATGTAGTATTATAAATATATTTAATAATACACATGCATACATTCCAAATATATTTACAATTAACGATGATGAGTTAAATGAAGTTTTTGAACCCATTATATATGGTTTAGATACAGATACATATAATTTATTAATCTATGACAGATGGGGAAAATTATTATTTTCAACTACTGACCACCAAAAAGGATGGGATGGCAAATATAATGGCCAAATAGTTACACAAGATATATATTCATATAAAATAAAATACAATACTATATCAGGAGAAGAAAAAACCCATACAGGAAAAATAACTTTAATGAAATAAAAATCCCGTATAGAAGCTTGAAGAAATTCAAGAAAACATGGGTAACCTAGTTGTAATAATTCGGTAATTCTGAAATTAAAAAAATAACCAGACCCGCCCTAGCTACTACAAACAAAAAGTAAAATATATTAGTGTTAATTTCTCAAAGTAAATCCTATACGGGACCATTAATTTAAGTATATTGTATATCTTATACAAAATTTTATCATTTAAATTATAAAAATGACTGACAAGGAAAAAGTAGATATATTGCTCAATCTATTGGAAGAAATAAAAGATCAACTAGATCATGAATGCTGTCAAACATTAATGGATGCTGACACAATATCTTCTAAAATTGAAAAAACTATAAAAAAACTATAATTATTATTTTGATTTAAGAGAAGCTTCCAATCTTTTCATTTCGAGACTCTTTTCAGAGTTATTTAGCTTATAATAAATTTCTTTCAAAACACTTATAATAGCAAGATTTTCAGAATCTAAATTAAAACATGATTCAAGATGAGGTAAGGCTTGTTTGTACAAATTATCAATTTGTTTTTTATAACTAGCATCTAATTTACTTTGTTTAAAACTCAATGCATTTTTTTTCTCAATTAAATCAATTGTTTGATCTAAATATAAACTGGCAAGATTATTATAAGCGTCAAAATATGTTGAATCTAAAGCAATAGCATTCTCAAAAGAACTCTTTGATTTCTCAAAATCACCTAGTTGATTATATGTGTTACCGAGAACTAAATGAAGGATTGGATTTAAAGAATCTGACTTCACTGCATTATCTAGACTTTCTAGCAACAACTCGCTATCACCAGTTGTGAGATAATAATTAACTTCGGAAAAAATAATTTCTTTTGATTGGGGGACATAGCTTCTAGCTTGTTTGATCGCTTCTAATTGCAAATCTAAATTGCCTAATTCCTCATATCCAGCAATTAATCTAGTATGAAATCTTACATCTGTAGAGTCAAGATTGATTAATTCATTAGACCATTTTACTGACTCTTCATAATCTCCAGATTGAAATGCCATAAGAGACGCATTATACATATTAAATGTATCAATTTTTTGAATTGCTTCTGATGTATTAATTGATATAGCTGAAACAAACTTACTGAAAGCTGATTTATAATCTTTATTCTCATAATCTTTATAGGCCCCTTCTTGATATAAATAGGCACATACTGGTAATTGATTATTAGATTTTTTAGAAAATGAAGCATTTGCAACCGCATCTTTTAAAAACGCATTAGATGCAATTTCTAAATAATTAAAACTTATTTCATTTTCATTGTCTGCCTGAAACTTTTTCAGATATATCAGTCCCTGATAGTGATTGTATTTAGATAGAATTTTAGGTTTCAAAGTACCACCTGCATTAATTTTATCTGTTGCAATATCAATCCATTTTTGAGCAGCCTCTAAATCTTTATGATTATCTAATGCAATTACAGCACTTGTTATTTCCATTTTTTGAGCAGCAGCATCAAAAAAAACACAAAACGCAAATAAATAAATTATTTTTTTCATCATATATTATTTTTAATATTAGAACTAAACTAAATACACCTTATCTTCAAAGATCTAGACTATTATTATCAGTTTGATTTTCATCTTGCTCAATCTGATTCTTTTCACTTAAACTATTTTCTTCATCAGAAGCATCAATTTCAACTTTAGCAACAGAGGATATTTGATCATTTTCCTTCAGGTTAATCAATCTAACACCTTGAGTGGCTCTACCCATAACACGCATTGTCTCAACATTCATTCTAATCATTACGCCACTTTTGTTAATAATCATTAATCCATCGGTATCTATTACGTTTTTAATAGCAATTAAATTACCTGTTTTAGTAGTAATACTAATGGTTTTTACCCCCTTACCTCCCCTGTTGGTTTTTCGATAAGAATCAATATCTGAACGCTTACCATATCCATTTTCTGAAACTACTAATACATGTGAATCAAAATTATTGACACATATCATGCCAACAACAAAATTATTTTCACCAGATAATGTGATGCCTCTAACACCAGACGCCCCTCTACCCATTGCACGAACCTTAGCTTCTGGGAATCTAATTGCTTTACCTGAACTTGCCGCAATCATAATATCACTTTTTCCATCGGTTAATTTCGCTTCTAATAAACTATCTCCTTCTCTTATGCCAATTGCATTAATACCATTCTGTCTAGGCCTAGAATACGCTTCTAACGATGTTTTCTTGACAATTCCATTTCGAGTACACATAACAACATAGTGATTGTTTAAATAATCTTGATCTTTTAAATCTTTAACATTCAAATAAGCCATCACCTTGTCATCAGACGGTAAATTAATTAAATTTTGTATTGCTCTACCTTTAGATGTTTTACCACCCTCAGGAATTTCGTATACACGCATCCAAAAACATTTTCCTGCTTGAGTAAAAAACAGCATATAATTGTGGTTAGTAGCAACAAAGATATGCTCAACAAAATCATTATCTCTTGTAGTTACCCCTCTGTGACCAACTCCACCTCTATTTTGAACACGATATTCTGACAATGGGGTCCTTTTAACATAGCCCAGGTGAGAAATAGTAATCACAACCTTCTCATCAGGTATCATATCCTCAATGGTCAAATCTCCTCCAGCATAATTAATCTCTGTTCTTCTATCATCGCCATATTTTTCTTTAATTTCAATTAGCTCGTCTTTTATAAGAGTCATTCTTAGGGTTTTATCTGACAATAAATCTTTTAAAGATTGAATAGTTTTCATTAACTCTGCATGTTCATCTTTTAATTTATTAACTTCTAGAGCTGTTAATTTTTGTAACCTTAAATCTAAAATAGCCTTACTTTGAATTTCGGATAATTCAAATTTTGACATCAGGCCTTCTTTAGCATCTTCTGGATTTTTTGAAGAGCGAATTAATGAAATAACTGCATCTAAATTTTCTAAAGCAATTAAAAGACCTTCCAAAATATGGGCACGTTTTTCAGCTTGTTTCAATTCATATTTTGCTCTTCTAACAACAACATCATGTCGATGATCAATAAAGTAACTTACTAATTGTTTCACATTAAGTAACATAGGTCTACCGTTCACCAATGCAATATTATTAACACTAAATGATGTTTGTAACTGAGTGTATTTGTAAAGTTGATTTAAAACAATATTAGGAATAGAATCTCTTTTTAATACATACACAATTCTCATTCCATTTCTATCTGACTCATCTCTAATATCTGATATACCTTCAATTTTTTTTGAATTAACTAGTTCTGCTGTCTTCGCAATCATATCCGCCTTATTCACCTGATATGGTAGTTCTGATACAATAATAAAATCCTTCCCATTAGTTTCTTCAAATGAAACCTTTGCCCTCATCACTACTCTACCCCTCCCAGTTTCTAAAGCATCTTTTACACCTGAATAACCATAAATTAATCCTCCTGTTGGAAAATCCGGAGCCTTTATATATTGTATAATTTCTGAGATACTAATATCAGGATTATCAATAACAGCACAAACTCCATCAATAACCTCTGTTAAATTATGAGGAGGCATATTTGTAGCCATCCCCACAGCAATACCAGAAGCTCCATTTATAAGTAAATTAGGTATTCGAGTGGGTAAAACTGTAGGTTCTTTTAAAGTATCGTCGAAATTAAGTTGAAAATCAACAGTCTCTTTATCAAGATCTGTTAACATTTCTTCACTTACTTTGCGTAGTTTTGCTTCAGTATATCTCATAGCAGCAGGACTATCACCATCTATTGAACCAAAATTTCCTTGTCCATCTACTAATTGATAGCGCAAAGACCATTCTTGAGCCATTCTTACCATAGAGTCATATACGGAAGTATCTCCATGTGGATGATATTTTCCAAGAACTTCACCTACAATTCTAGCTGATTTTTTATATGAGCTATTTGCACGAACACCCAATTCATACATACCAAAAAGAACTCTCCGATGAACAGGTTTGAATCCATCACGAACATCAGGTAATGCACGTGAAACAATAACACTCATTGAATAGTCAATATATGAGGATTTCATTTCATCCTCAATATTAATTTGAATAATTTTTTCTCTTTCAGACATAATTAATACTGGTATTTTTTTGTTATATACAAGATAATGTTATTCTAGAGATTCTCGTGTATAAATAATAAACTTTTTCTGAAAAATAATACACATATAAAATGTGAATAAATGAAAATAATATATATTTATAATGTGGATTAATTTTTGTATTTTAAAACATGGAGGATAATTTTTCAGCTAACATAAAAGATGTAATTGGTTTTAGTCGAGATGAAGCGATTAGACTATCTAACAATTATATTGGTACAGAACATTTTATTTTAGGCATAATAAAGTTAAAAAATGCAGGTGCCGTTAATATTTTAAATACACTTGGCATTGAAATACTTAGCCTTAAAGAAGATATTGAAAATTTTGCCACTAGTAAATCAACTATTTCAATTAATACAACTAAAGATCAAATTCAATTAAAAAAAGAAGCTGAAAAAGCATTAAAAACTACCTTTTTAGAAGCAAGAGTATTTAATTCTTCAATGATTGGAACTACACATTTATTATTATGTATATTACAAAATAGTGCTGATAGTACTACGAAATTTCTAAATAATTATAATATCACCTATGAAAGAGTTAAAGAAGCATTTATAAAGGAGCTAGAATCAGAAGAATATTATGAACAAAAAGAAGAGGATCCTAAAATTAAAAACCCTCATCAAACAAAAGCATCAATATCTGAAGAAGACGATTCTAAACATGTAAGTAAAAGACAAGTACAATCTAATAAAACAAAGTCTAACACACCTGTTTTAGATAATTTTGGTCGGGACTTA
>NZUB01000039.1 GCA_002696965.1 Flavobacteriales bacterium
AAAACATTTGGTGAAATTGGATCAAAAGCATTTTCTTCATTTGATGATATGGTTCTTTTTGAGGCTATCAGGGAGTTATCTATTTTAAAAGAAGCTCCTCAAATTGATAAAGCACTTGTTCAACAAGCCGAAGAAAAAGTTTTAAATCTACAATCTAATATATCGTCGCTTTCCGAAATGGCCAAAATTAGAAATTTACACTGGTGGACTGTAGAGTATGGTTTGATAGGTTCTATTAATAATCCAAAAATATATGGAGCAGGACTTTTGTCATCAATTTCTGAAAGTGTAAATTGTTTAAGTGACAAGGTTCCAAAATTACCATATAGTATTGATGCTTCACTTGTAACATTTGATATTACAAAAGAACAGCCACAGCTATTTGTTGCTGAAGATTTCAATCACTTACAATCTGTATTAAATGAGTTTTCCAAGAATATGGCTTTTAAAAAAGGTGGTGATTATAGTGTCTCATTAGCTATTGAATATTCAAATATTGCAACTTGTGAATTTGACTCAGGGGTTCAGGTATCAGGATTGTTTAAAGAATTAATCAAGATTAATAATAAAGGGGTATATCTAAAAACACAAGGGCCGACAGCTCTTTCTATTAATAATAAACAATTAAGAAATCATGGTATTGAACATCATATTGATGGATTTGGGGCACCTATTGGAGACATAATAAATGTGAATGTTAATAGCTTAAGACAGAAATTAAATCAGGAAGTGAAATTAATATATGATTCAGGTATTATTGTTCAAGGTGTTTTATTTGATTTAGTTGAAAATGAAAATGGTGATATTATAATTTTGTCTTTTAATTCATGTTCTGTTATTTTAAATCAGGATGGCTTAAATCAAAAGAAAATGATTTTATTTGATCCTTCATGGGGGGTGTATGATTTAGTGCTTGGTACCAGAATAATTTCTGCATATCCTAATGCAGCTGACATGTCATCATTTCCAGTAGAGAAAATTTATTTTAAAAGTCAGACTATTCAACCAAAATTTACTAAGTCTGAACAAAAATTACATGAATTATATAGTCGTATTAGACATATGAGAGAAACAAATATTAATTCAGATGATTTATTACTTATTATTAATAAGTTAATTAACGAGCATCAAGATGATTGGTTGTTAGCTTTAGAAATTTGTGAGTTAGCGAAAAATAAATACAATTCTATTTATAATCTTGCATATAATCATTTGATGAATATTAAAAAATCAAATTCAAAATATGAAAAATTAATTTTTGATGGACTAAATCTTTTATCATGAAAAATATATTAATAACAGGTTGTAGTAGAGGTATCGGACATGAAATTGCAAAAGAATTTGCTAAACATGAAGATGTTCAAATACTTGCTGTTTCACGAAATAATGCAGGATTAGAAAAATTAAAAAAAGTATTTTCAACGTTAAAAATTAATTCAACAATACATACATTGTCTATAGATTTATTAGATAAAAATTCAATTAATAAAATTATGAATGTTGTTGAATTAAATTTTAACAATCAGTTAGATGGTATTATTCATAATGCAGGTTTTTTAATTAAAAAACCGTTTACAGAGATTACTCAGGATGAATTGCTAGATTCTTTTCGCATTAATTGTTATGCTCCATTTCTTTTAACACAGAAATTAATTCCTTTTTTTAGTGAAAATGCACATGTAGTCTCTATTAGTAGTATGGGTGGTGTTCAAGGCAGTAAAAAATTTCCTGGTTTATCAGCTTATAGTACTAGTAAGGCCACACTCATAACGTTAACAGAGTGTTTGGCAGAAGAATTTAAAAGCACTGACTTTATTTTTAATTGTTTAGCTCTTGGTGCTGTAAACACAGAAATGTTAAATAAAGCATTTCCAGGTTATAATGCCCCTGTATCATCATCTGACATGGGTGGGTTTATAGTTGATTTTTTCTTTAATGGTCGAAAGTACTTTAATGGTCAAGTAATTCCAGTTTCTTTGACAACACCTTAAATTAGTTGTTTAATATAAAAGTAGGTTGTATATTTGCGCACTGTTTTTAAGTTCTTTAATATACTTAAAGTGTAGTATTAAAGTCTCGTAGCTCAGCTGGTTAGAGCGCTACACTGATAATGTAGAGGTCGGCAGTTCAAGTCTGCCCGAGACTACTAAATTAATGGGGGATTAGCTCAGCTGGCTAGAGCGCCTGCCTTGCACGCAGGAGGTCGTCGGTTCGACTCCGACATTCTCCACTTAAAAAAAGCAGGTATATACCTGCTTTTTTAATTTTAAAATAAATTTTATAATTATGAAGGAAAATTATTCAATTATCTTTTTGATCGTAGTGTTATTTGGTATTGAATTATCGGCACAACAAGATTTAACTTTAGAAGATGCTGTTTTAAAGCGTTGGACATCATTAAATCCAGAAAGATTAAAAGATTTAAAATGGAATAATGAAGATGATTTTTTTAGTTATCAAAGTTCGGATACAACTATTTATTTATGCAATTATAATAATGAGATACTAGATAGTATTTTATTACCAGAGCTTAATATAGCTTTTCAGGCTGAAGATTTATTGTTAAAATTACCTTCTATTTCTTGGATAAGTAGACACACGTTTAGATTTAGAAATAATAATAAGTTTTATATATATAATACTGAAAGGGGTTTGCACCCCAAGGTCTTGTTCAATATAAAAGAAAATGCCACTAATATTGATTTCAATAATCAAAATGAAAAATATGCATATACTATTGATAATAATTTATTTGTTGCTCGAGGTTCGGGTAATCATATTGCGATTACAGAAGAAGATAATAGTAATATAATTTTTGGTCAAGCAGTACATCGTTATGAGTTTGGCATTTACAAAGGTACTTTTTGGTCAAATGATGGAAGTAAATTAGCTTTTTATCGTAAAGATGAATCTATGGTAACTGATTATCCTTTGATGAACACTTCCAGTAGAGTTGGATATAGTGATATAATAAAATATCCTATGGCAGGCATGACTAGTCATCACGTTACACTAGGTGTTTATGATTTTAATAATAATAAGACTATATATTTAGAAACAGGGGAGCCTAAAGAGCAATATCTCACAAATATAGCTTGGTCACCAGATGATAAGTATGTTTTTATTACTGTTTTAAATAGGGGGCAAAATCATTTAAAACTTAATAAATATAGTGCCATTGATGGTACATTTATAGCTACTTTATTTGAAGAAAAAAGTGACAAATATGTACAGCCTTTACATCCAATAGAATTTATATCAAAAGATAAATTTTTATGGAGAAGTGAACGTGAAGGTTATGATAATCTCTACCTATATGATATTAATGGACTATTTATAAAAAAAATTCTAAATAAGCCACTTGTAGTTAAAGATTATTATGGTTACAAAGATGATAATATTTATTTTACGACTTACTCAAAAGATGGTTTAGGAGTTGATTTATGGAATGTATCAATAAATAAAAGATACAAGAAAAAAATTGTAGGAGATGGGAGTTATCATTCATTTAAAATTAGTCCTTCGAAAAATTATTTCATTAATCAATATTCTAATTTAGATACACCTTTAATTACTCAGATAATTAATAATAAAGGAAATTTGATAGCACAATTATTACAATCGATTGATCCTTTGAAAAATTATAATATTGGTGAAACTCATTTAGTGAAAATAAAAACAGAGGATAATATAGATCTAAATGCACGAATTATAAAACCATATTCTTTTGATGAAGATCAAAAATATCCTGCTCTTTTATATGTATATAATGGTCCTGGGATACAATTAATACACAATAATTGGATGGCTTCAGCTCCTCTCTGGATGCACTATTTAGCAAATGAAGGATATGTCGTATTCACAATAGATGGAAGGGGTTCTGAGAATCGCGGTCGTGATTTTGAACAAGTTATTTTTGGGGAGTTAGGAAAAATTGAAATGGAAGACCAAATTATTGGGTATAATTATTTGAAGCGTCAGGATTTTGTTGACACAAGTCGTATAGCTGTACATGGCTGGAGTTATGGGGGGTTTATGACAACAAATTTACTTTTAAATTATCCTAACTTATTTACATGTGGTGTGGCTGGTGGGCCTGTGACCAACTGGTTGTTTTATGAAATTATGTATACAGAAAGATATATGGGGCACCCAGATGATAATGTTGAGGGATATGAAAAAACGAATTTAATTAATAAAGCTGGTTTATTAGAAGATCCACTTTTAATGATTCATGGTTTAGTTGATGATGTAGTTTTGCCACAACACTCATTAAATTTTTTACAAAGCGCAGTAGATAATAATATCCAAATGGATTATTTTTTATATCCTGGACATCCTCACAATGTCAGAGGAAAAGACCGTTTACATTTGATGGAAAAAATCATTAACTTTATAAAGTTATATAATAGATAATGAAAAAAATTATAATTTTTGTCAGTTTAATTTTCGTATTCTCATGTACTAATAATAATGAGGAAGATTTTTTTGGCACAGAATGTGATACTAATGATGTTTATTATATTACTAGTGATGAAAGTAGATCAGTATTTAACATTATAACTAATAAATGTATAGGTTGTCATGGTCAAGACAATTCTCTTGGTATTGTTAGCTTAGCAACATATCAAGATTTAATTAGTGTAAATAATTTACTGGACGTTATTAATTTAGATATTAATAATCCGAGTGCTATGCCTCCCGCAGGTATGCCTCAATTAACTGATTGCGAAAAGTCACAGCTAACTAGTTGGGTAAATAATGGTTATTTGTATGATGAAGCTCAACGTTAGTATTATTTTTATAATTTTTACTTGTTTACATGTACTGTCTCAAGATGAATTAGAATCTTTATTAGGCTCAACACAAGAGGATGACCGGATTATTAATACATTTAAGTCTACACGTATTATCAATAATCATTCTGTAGAAGTATTTAGTCCGCAACAATTGGATCTTAGAATTTCACATCGATTTGGTCTTTTGAACAGTGGGTTCTATGAACTTTTTGGATTAGATCAAGCAAAAATAAGAGTGGGTTTAGAATATGGTTTAATGAATAATTGCATGGTAGGTTTTGGACGAAGTACATTTAATAAAGCTTATGATGGATATTTTAAATATGTATTATTAACCCAAAAAAATGGAATAAAAAAAAATCCAATTTCTTTAGTTAGCTTATCAAGCTTTAGTTTTAACTCACTTAAAAAAAGTCAATCTAATTACCCCTTTTCAGGTAGATTTTCGTATGCGAATCAATTAATGATAGCTTCTAAAATTAATAGTAAATTTTCGATGCAATTAATGCCAACTTTGATTCATTGGAATATGGTGGAATCAAGAGAAGATATAAATACTATGTTTGTTATAGGTGCAGGTTTTAGATATTTAATATCAAAAAGTATATCAATTAATTCAGAGTATTTTTATAGGTTCTTGAATAATCCTACAAATTATTATAATTCATTTTCTATTGGTTTAGATATTGAAACTGGGGGACACGTTTTCCAATTACATTTAACAAATTCAATGGGTATGGATGAAGCTACTTTTATGACAAGAACTTTAAACTCATGGTATGAGGGAGGAATTCATTTCGGGTTTAATATTAGTAGAGAGTTTAATTTATAGTTATGAGAATTATAATTTTTTTATTTATATCAACTTATTGTTTTGCGCAAAAAACATTTGTTGAAAATTCTAAATTATCTTTTTTTTCATCTGCTCCAATAGAAGATATATCTGCGGTTTCTAATAAATTACAAGGTGTTGTTGATTTTGAAACAGGGAATTTCTTTTTTCGTGTCCCTATTAATACATTTATTTTCCCATCATCATTAATGCAAAAACACTTTAATGAAAAGTATATGGAGTCTGAAAAATATTCTTTATCAGTTTTTAAAGGTTCTTTTAAAGACAGTATTAATATTTTTGTAAATCAAAAAAGACAAATTAAAGCACAAGGAATTTTAAATATTCATGGTGAAGATCAGAACGTTACTATTGAAACAGAATTAAACATACAGGATGAAACAGTAGAATTTAAATCTAGATTTGATGTTTATTTAAAAGATTTTAAAATTAAAGTGCCAAAAATTGTTAGAATGAATATAGCTGATACAATTCAAGTCAATGTGTCGGGTTTTTTAAAGGAAAGACACTAATGATTAGTTTTTAGTATTTTGATCGTTTGTTTACCTGCATTTGTTTCTATTGATATAAAATATAGTCCAGAATTCAATTTTTCTAAATTTAATTCATAGCTATTTATATTTTTATTTATTTCGATAGTATTTATGATTTTATTTCCTATACTATTGTACACATCAATACTATAAATAAAAGAATTGTTGAATACAAAATCAAATATTCCACTTGATGGATTGGGATGTACGGATATTTGGTTTTGAGCGGATTCTAAAAGATTGGCATTGTTTGCATCTTGAACAATTATATTGTCTATAAAGATATTATTTCCTCTAGAATTTACAGTTACAAATTTTAGCATGATTTTTTGATTTGTAAAAGCGCTTAAGTCTATTATTTCTTCTTCCCATTGACTATCATTTGCTGGTATAAAATTAGCTGTGTTCTCTTCAAATGTTGAAAGCTCTTCTCCGCCTAAGTAAAATAGGGTGTCATTAAATGTTTGCCCACAATCAATCGATAGAAGTACCTGTAATGTGTCTTGCCACAATGTGCTGGAGGAATATTTTTGATACCCAAATTTGAAAGAAAGTTGAGGTGATGAAGAATTTAATAAAATATTTGGACTTATTAGTTCATCTTTTTGTTGAGCTCTGGGGTCATATCCAAATAAGTTAACATAAGCAGATATATTGTTAGTATTTATTCCTTCAGTAGATATTGTATCCCATGTTCTTGAGTAGTCTTCATTTACTATATGCCATAATTCATTTGATATCCCATTTTGGAAACTTTCAACAAATGGTAATTCAATGGTTGGTTTATATTTATATCTAACCATTTTTCTATTATTATGATAGTCAGATTCAATTAAGTCATCTAGGGTTTTGATTCTAAAACATAATTCTCTATCACCAAAATAATTATTAGTAATACTTTCAAATTCAAGTTCGATCAATTCATTAGAATTTAAGTTGACATCTATAATGATGGAGTCTTCTTCTGCACTTATAATACTATAGTCCTTATAAAATACAATTAAGCTATCAATAAAATAATTTGTGTTATTTTTTATTTTTAGAAATGGGGTGAAAATTTCTTCACAATTAATTTCACTTGGTATATTTACAACTTCTTCTAAAATTAAGTCATTACTAATATTATTTGGGGGAACTGGGGTATAATTGTTTGCAAGATAATTAAAAGCAGCATATGCATCAATGATTCCCATGCCATAAGTATTGTCTTCACCAAAATCTCCCAAATCATTTGCTGTATTATAAAGTGCCAAAAGTATTTCTTGTCCTGTTAAAAAAGGAAAAGCTTCTTTTAATAATAAAACGGCACCTGATACATGTGGTGATGCCATAGAAGTGCCGGAAATTGTATTAAAACCATTTTGTCCCCAAGCAGACCTAATATTTTGACCTGGTGCTACTACTTCTGGATAAATGGATAGTGATCCTTCTCCTGGGCATTGTGTAGGCCCTCTACATGAAAAAGAACTGATTTGATAATCATCATTATTAGCGTTTATGCTACCAACACAAAAAGTGTTTACTAGATTTGAATTGATTCTTTGTGGAGACCTGACACCTTCATTGTCAGGGCCATTATTGCCAGCTGAAAAAATATTTGCAATTCCAGCAGCTTCAATAGTATTCATTAATTGAACAGCATATCCACTACATTGAAATGTGTCAATTTCATTATACCATCTCCATGAATTATTAATCACATCAGGAACATCATAATCAGTATTTATATCTCCATCTGGGTTTAATGCCCATTCGAAAGATGTAATCATATCTTCTATTGGTGGCAATGTTTCAACAGATGAAGTAACAAAGTCATTAGCAATCCAATAAGAATTAAATGCAATTCCAATTGTGTCATTTGTTTCAGCAACTAGTCCCGCCATAGTACCAAGGGTATGTGTTCCATGGTCGCTGACATGACCGTTTGGTATTGGGCTAAAATAACCATCCCAGCATTGACTCAGGGGATATAAATTACCAAAAAATCTATTTGAGAAAGCTTCATGTTGCGGCCAAACCCCTGTGTCGTAATTAAATACTAATTTGCCTTTTCCTGTATAGCCCATTTCCCATAATGGCCGAACATTAATTGCCTCAATACCGGGTTCTGTTCCATCTTCAATTTGAAAACTTAGATTTTCATTGTCAATATATTCAATTATATCTGCTTGTGTATCTTGAATATGAATTCTTTTAATATTTGGATGAAATGCAATGCTTTTTATTAAATTTTTAGAAGCATCTAAAAAAATGCTATTAATAATCCATGAAGACTTTAAATTGGAGTAGTCTTGTGGTTTAGATTTAATTTCCCTGATAATATCTGCTTGTGTTTCTTGTGCAGTAGTAGTCATATTGTCACAAATAATGGAAGCTCTTTTTTTAATAGGAGTATTATTTTTTTTAAACTGGACCTTTAATTCTTCTAAGTTAAAATCATCGTTAACTTCAATAATTATAGGTATTAATACATTTTTGTGTGACTCATTTAATAAGTTATGTAATTCAGGTGTAATTAATCCTTGACATAATAATATGTGAGGAAATAGTATTAATTTTATAATTATTAAATAATTTTTCATAACATTAATATATGATTTTTATTAGAAAAAATAATTTTTTTGTCTTTCTTGTATGTGTTTTTTCTCTATCTGTGTTTAAATCATGTACTGAATCTGGTTGTACAGATTCTACAGCAGAAAATTATAATTCTAACGCCACAGAAGACGATGGTTCATGTATAGTTCTTGGTTGTACAGATTCCTCAGCATCTAATTATAACCCTAATGCCACAGATGACAATGATTCATGTATATATTCGTGCTTAGAGCCGGAGTATCATTGCTTAGAAATTAATTTCAATCATTTTGTTGATAATCAAGAAATTATTTATGGAAATAATAATATTTTCTATGAAAATAATGCTGGAAATAATTATAGTGTAAGAAGAATACTTTATGTGTTGAGTGATATTATGTTATTTTTTGAGGATGGAACAAACTTATTACTAGATGAGTTCATGTTTATAAATACAGATGATCCTCAAACATTAACCCAAACTATATATAATTTGCCGGCATTATGTGCTGGAATAAGTTTTACATTTGGTTTTTCATCTGAAAACAATAATGACAATCAGTATATTGATGCTGAAAATAATTTTCACTCTTTAATGCTTTGGCCAAACACAAATGGTGTTAATCCAGCATTTCAGGGAGGATATCATTATATGAAATTAGAAGGAAAATATATAGATTTAGATGGTAATCAGAATTTTTATAATAACCATACAGGCCCAACCAATGGATCTGATTTTTCATTTTATCAATTTATTTTTGATTTTCCAGGAGAAGGATTTATGGGTACTGCTAATTCAATTTTTATTAACATGAATATTAATAATTGGTATAATGATCCTATTTATGATTTTAATATTTTTGGATCTGGTATTATGGATAATATGGAAGCACAGTGGAATTTGTATCAAAATGCTGGAGATATTTTTTCTGTTCAAATTAATTAACTTAAAATCATGGATAGATATTTGAGTGTTATTATAATTATTATTTTTTTTCATTCATGTGATAAATATGAGCCGGATTGTTGTGGAACACCAAAGCCGATTAATTTATCTTATCCAACAAGTTTTCCCACCCCATATAATCCATTAGATAATCCTATTACCGAAGAAGGTGTAAATTTAGGACGACATTTGTTTTATGATCCTATTCTAAGTAGTGATAATACTATTTCATGTGCTTCTTGTCACAAGCAGGAATATGCATTTGGTGACAATACGCAATATAGTTTTGGAGTAAATCAATCTATAGGTGACAGAAATGCTCCTACAATTATTAATGCAGCATTCCAATCTCATTTTGATTGGGATGGAAAAAATATATCTTTAGAAGATCAAGCTCAAAGACCAATATTTAATGATATTGAATTGCATAATAATAATTGGTCAGAAGTTATACATCGACTTCAGGTTTCTAGTATATATCCGGATTTGTTTTGTGAAGCTTTTGGAGATGAACTTATTGACTCTATTAAAGTATTAAATGCAATTGCACAATTTGAACGCACTCTTGTTTCTGTAGACTCAAAATTTGATCAATGGTTAAGAGGCGAAGTTGCTTTCACTGAGTCAGAGATTGATGGTTTTAATATTTATTCAACAGAAAGAGGAGATTGTTTTCATTGTCATCCAATTGGACTTTTCACGGACAACTCATTTCATAATAATGGCTTAGATGCTGAATTTATTGATTTAGGTCGTTATAATGTAACGAGTAATCCATTAGACCAAGGTGCGTTTAAATCTCCTACTTTACGAAATATAGAGTACTCGGCTCCATATATGCATGATGGCAGATTTGGTACTTTAGACGAAGTAATTGATTTTTATAATTTTGGTGGTTATGATTCACCAACAGTAGATCCTTTAATGAAATATATTGGAGTTGGGTTATTATTAACATCACAAGAAAAAATGAATTTGAAAGCCTTTTTATTAACTTTATCTGATGAATCCTTTATTAATAATGAGAATTTCACAAACCCATTTAATTAATAAAATGTATGATTGCTATTTTATCACCAGCTAAAACTCTTGATTTTGAAACTAAATTGCAATTTCAGAATTTTACTATTCCTGATTTTATGGAAGATAGTCAGGAATTAATTTCACAATTAAAAAAATATAGTGCAGATGAATTGTCCAATTTAATGAGTTTAAGTTCTTCATTAAGTGAACAAAATGTTACAAGATATCAAAATTGGACATCAGAATTTAATTTATCTAATTCAAGACAAGCTCTATTTTGCTTTAAAGGGGGCGTTTATAAAGGATTAGATGTTGATACATTTTCAAATGATGACCTATTGTATTCTCAAAAGTCTTTAAGAATAATATCAGGTCTCCATGGTATTTTGAAGCCTTTTGATTTAATTCAGCCATATAGATTAGAGATGGGAACAAAATTAGTTAATAAAAGGGGTAAAAACTTATACGAATTTTGGAATGAAAAAATTACAGAATCTTTAAATCATTGTTTAGAAAATAACAGTGCAAAATACTTACTGAATTTAGCTTCAAATGAGTACTTTTCATCAATTAAAACAAAAAAAATAAATAAAAAAATTATAGCGATTAAATTTTTAGATAAAAAAAATGATAGTTATAAAACCATTAGTTTTTTTGCTAAAAAGGCTAGAGGAAGTATGGCTGCTTTTGTTGTTAAGAATAAAGTAAAAACTTTAGATCAATTAAAAAACTTCTCAGGCTTAGGATATTCATTTGACGAGATGCAGTCTAATTTAACATCATTGGTTTTTATTCGTTAGGTGGGTCAAAAAAACCTGATAGTAAATCACGTAAACCTAAAAAGCCGAAAATCACACATGCTATCATTAATCCTCCTCCTAGTATACTTAGTGTTACATTTATCAATTTTGTCATATGATTATTATGACTACTTAGCACAAATAATATAGGTCCAGGTAAAAAAGCAATAGCAAGTGCTATTTTTTGAATTCCATTTTTAAATTTTTTTTTATTTTGTATCATTATAATGATTGATTACAGATCTAACAGTACCATGTTTTTTTAACAAATTTTTAGCTTTACTTTTTTCTATCAGACATTGTTTCATAATTATATTAATGGCCCTTTCTTCTAATTTAGCATTATTAATATGCATATCTATCATTTTATTGTCTAATACATGTCCTAATTTAATCATTACACTTGTTGAAATCATGTTTAGTGTCATTTTTTGAGCTGTTCCTGCTTTCATTCTAGTGCTTCCAGTGACAAATTCTGGACCCACGGGTAGATTAATAGTAGTATTAGAGTATTTTGAAATGGACATATTCTCATTACATATAATAGAAGATGTGTAAATATTATGTTTGAAACATTGTTTTAATCCGCCAACTACATAAGGTGTTGTGCCAGATGCGGTAATTCCAACTACAATGTCATCTGTACAAATATTATGTTTTTGTAAATCAATCCATGCTTGATGCTCATCATCTTCAGCTGCTTCAACAGCTTTTCTTATTGCAGAATCACCACCTGCAATCAATCCAATTACTTTTTCTTGAGAGACCCCGAATGTAGGAGGACATTCAGATGCATCTAAAATACCTAGTCTTCCGCTTGTTCCTGAGCCAATATAAAATAGTCTTCCCTTTAGTTTTAGTTTCGATATTATTATTGTTACTAATTGTTCAATTTTTGGAATTGCTTTATTAACTATTTTAGCTACCTTTTTATCTTCATGATTTATATGTTGTAATATATCATGAACTTTCATCTTTTCCAGATTTTTATATAGACTTTCTGATTCTGTTAATTTGTTCACTTAATGAAATCTAGGGTATTTACTTGGGTTTGATTCGGACATCATATCATAACATGTGTCTATAACTTGGTCTATATTAGATTTTGAAAAATAATCTCCATCATCCCCATAAGCAGGCCTGTGTTCTTTAGAACTGATAGTTCGGGGTTTGTTGTCTAGATAAGTATATGCGTCTTGTTCTTCTAATACTTTTTGCATCATGTAAGCAGTCCCACCACCCGAGACATCTTCATCTAGGAATACAACTCTATTTGTTTTTTGAATACTTCTTACAATACTATTATTAATGTCAAAAGGTATTAATGATTGTACATCTATTATTTCTATTGAAATATTGAATTTTTCTAATTCTTGTGAGGCTGATAATGCAATTCTACAGCATGAACCATACGTTACTAAGGTTATGTCAGTTCCACTTCTAATAATTTCTACTACCCCAATTTCAGTTTCATATTCACCTAGATTATCCGGAAGATTTTCTTTTAATCTATATCCATTCAAACATTCTATTACTAGTGCTGGATCATCTTTTTTCAATAAATTATTATAAAATCCTGCAGCTTTAACCATGTTCCGTGGCACCAGGATGTAAATCCCTCTTAGTAAGTTTAGAATTCCACCCATAGGAGAACCAGAATGCCAGATGCCTTCTAGTCGGTGTCCACGGGTTCTTATAATTAATGGCGCTTTTTGACCTCCAACAGTTCTATATTGTAGTGTGGCTAAATCATCACTTAGTATTTGAATTGCATATAATAAATAATCAAGATATTGAATTTCTGCAATTGGTCTAAGTCCTCGCATTGCTAAACCTATACCTTGACCTATGATAGTAGCTTCTCTTATTCCTGTGTCAAAAACTCTCTGTTCTCCATACTTAGCTTGTAGTCCCTCTAAACCTTGATTTACATCTCCAATCTTACCACTATCCTCTCCGAAGATTATTAATTCCGGATATTTTTGCAATAATGCATCAAAATTATCTCTTAATACAATACGTCCATCAACTATTTTGCAATCATTTGAAAAAACAGCTTGTTTTATATTTGAGATTTCTTGATTTTGTATTGAGCTATCTGATTCACTATAGAGATGGCTAGAATATAATTTTTGATATTTTTCATGAGATTTCAATAACCATTTCTCTAGTTCAGGCATTGCTTTATTATTAAACTTTATATTTCTAATTATTTCTTTTGTAATAGAGATTAATAGTTTTCTATTTGGATTTTGCTCTTTTTCTAAGTTAGCAACAAGAGTGTTAATTGTTGTATTAGATTTATCATTTTCGCTATAAATGACATTTAATAATTCATCTTTTTCATTTTTTAAGTTATTGAGATAGTTTTGCCAAGTTTGTTTTTGAGATTCTTTGACTTTTTGTTTTGCTTCTAATTCTATTGTGTTTAAATCTTCTTTTGTACAAATATTTTCTTCTAGCATCCACTCTTTCATTTTTTTAATACAATCAAATTCTTTTTCCCAATCTAACTCCTCAGTTGTCTTGTACCTCTCATGAGAACCAGATGTCGAATGACCTTGTGGCTGTGTCATTTCTTTTACATGGATAATTACAGGAATATGGTGATGTCTACATAATTGACTTGCCTCAATATATGTTTGACATAATTCTTTATAATCCCATCCATTGACTGTGTAAATTTGTAATCCATCTTTTTTTTGTGTTCTTTGGAAACCTTTTAGGATCTGTGAAATATCTTCTTTAGTAGTTTGATATTTACTTGGAACAGAAATTCCCCACCCGTCATCCCATATGGACATTAGTACGGGTATTTGTAATACTCCTGCTGCATTTATTGTTTCAAAAAAAATCCCTTCTGATGTACTTGCGTTACCAATAGTTCCATAAGCAATTTCATCACCATTATCACTAAATTTAGATTTATTATGTTTGAGATGATTTCGGTATATTTTAGAAGCATGACCTAGTCCTAATAGTCTTGGCATTTGAGATCCTGTTGGAGATATGTCAGATGCAGAATTATACTGTTGAGTTAAATTATTCCATTCCCCTTTGTCATCTAAACTTCTTGTTGCAAAGTGATTATTCATTTGTCTTCCACCCGATGCAGGTTCTTTTGTCAAATCAGTTTCTGAGTATAGTTGGTAAAAGAAGGCATCTAAAGTTAATTCACCGATTGCCATCATAAATGTTTGATCTCTGTAATATCCTGAACGAAAATCACCGTGTTGAAAAGTTTTAGCCATAGCAATTTGTGCCAATTCTTTTCCATCGCCAAATATTCCAAACTTTGCTTTACCTGTTAAAACTTCTTTTCTTCCTATTAGACTAGCTTCTCTACTTTCACAGATGATTCTAAAATCTTTTAATACTTCAGATTGGAATTGTTCAAATGTTATTTTTTTTTGTTTCAACCTATAGATTTTTTTAAAAAATAAAAATAATGAAAATAGTTCTTAAGATAAACAATTGTTTATTTTAAAAATTGTATTTATTATATTGTTTATAATTTTAAAAATTCATTGCTATGAAGCCGTGCTCTAGTCAACAAACTAAAATTATAAATATATTTACTTCTTGGCGGTTTTTATTTTTTCTAATTTGGAAATTACCAATGGGTTTTTTTGCAGGATTAAGAGTTAAAGTTTTAGATAAGACACAATGTATTGTAACAGTCCCTTTTAATTTTTTGAATAAAAATCCATTTAATTCAATGTATTTTGCAGTTCAGGCTATGGCTGCTGAACTATCTACAGGTGCACTTGCTTTTCTTCATCAGAATAACAATAATATTTCTATGCTTGTTACTAATTTAGAATCTAATTATTATAAAAAAGCAGTTACTAAAGTTCGCTTTATATGTAATGATGGTGGTAATATAGCAAATGCATTGAAAATAGCACAAGAAACTAATAAAGCTCAAAAATGTATTATGATTTCAAAAGGGTATGATATGAGTGGTGTTTGTGTTTCAGAATTTAAAATAACTTGGTCTTTAAAAAAAAGAAAACAAGCTTAACAATAATTAAATATTTTCATATATTTAATATATATCACAATGTTTAATTGAATCAGTTGCTATTATGGATAAAATTTTAAACGACTTATTAGTTTCAAAAGAAAAGGACACTTTAGTAGAATATGAAAAAATTTTGAATAAATCCTTAGATTATATGTCTTCAATAGAAAATATTGATGAGACTAAGTTGGATAAAATTAGACAATTTGTGTCTAGAGTAATTGACGAAGAAATTGATTATTTAGTACGTAATCCGGAAGACTATTTTGAGTTATTTTAATATCTAAATGCATAAAAAAAGGGGCCTTAAGCCCCTTTTTTTTTATTCAATAATTAATTTTTTCTTAGTTTGGAGTTGATTGTTTTTAAATTCTATAATATAAGATCCAGCTACTAAGTGATTTAGATCAATAATCTGTGTTTTATCAAAATTATCATATTCTTGTCTTAGAGTTAATTCTCCTAACATATTATAAATACTTACAATACAATTATCATGTAATGTCTGTTCACTAGATATTTCAATAAAATTGCTTGTTGGATTTGGAAAAAAATCAATGCCATTCAAATTATTTTCAGACAGATTTATACTTTCATTTAATCCAATTCTAATAGAAGCTGCATTTGGATTTGAGTACCAAGTTTGATCATTAGGGTAGAAAACTAATGAAGCAAACCATGGTTGAGCTACAGATGTATCATCATTTATTAATATGTCATTAGATAGACCATTACTATACATTTCAATTACAATATAATATGCATTTACTTCTAAAGATAATTCTGGAACATTAATAACAATTTTTTCATTATCAACGTCTCCTTGTGTTACTAATAAAAAATCACTTTGCCATATCGCTCCACCAAAATCTGGATTTAATTCTGTGACATTAGGGTCAAATATCCCCGTTGTGTCACAGACATAAGCAATCAGTTCCCCTCCAGCAGCAGTTTGAAATGTTCCCAGGCTTGTAGGATGCTCGGAGGTATTTAAGTCTACTGTGATAGAAGTTAGCATAGCATCTTCTTTGATGTCAAAAAAATTCGCATACCGCACGCCATCAGCCGTATCATCACCGCCAGGCCAACCAGTTCCCATCCATTCAGAAGAATTATATAATCCATCTATTGAATAGATGTTTTCGGATATTTCAAATTCTCTTGTCAGTGTATTATCTTCGGGTGTTGGATCATCACCTGAAGAAGTTATTACAGCACTAAAACTATATGTTCCGGGAGTTAAACCATATAGGTCAAAATATTCAGTTTCGATTAGTCCTGTAGAATCTGATTCTAGCATTTCATATTCAATGTTTGCACCTGAGTTTGTCCCATCTATTGTACCAGTTAGGTTGATGTTTACTTCATCATTGTACCCATAATTATAAACTTCTGCACCTATTAACATCTGATCAGGCATTTGACTCTCAGGAATAGAGTAATATTCTATATATTGTGGATTTTCCATTGTAAGCCATGATGATTGCATTTTTAAATCATATGCAGGACGTTGAATAACTGATAGATCATCAATCATCCAAAAGTAATGTGTTCCAACCCATTCAAATTTAAAATATACATCATTTGTGTTTGGTGCATAATTAGCTAAAGGAATTTGACTAAATGTTTCTTTTTCAACATTAACTTCATATGTTTCACCCTCTACATAAGCTACATCATTAAATGTTACACCTCCATCAGTACTTATGTAAACATTTAAATCATTTTGATCACTAGGAGAGTAATAGCAACAAATTCTATAGTTAGAATAAAATTGTAGGACTAATTGTTCAGTATCTGAAGTTGATAAATCTATTGGACCGATCGTGAAACTTGCATTAATAAGATTTTCACCTACTTCTCCATCTGCAACACCATTTTGAGGACTGGTGTTAAAAAAGTCAGCTTCCATTAGCATAAAACCGTTTTCAGGTGTTTCAGATTCTATTACACCTGCATTTTCACTCCATTGCCCGCCGGGAGAGGTTGTGCTCCATCTCCAATTTCCAAAGCCAGCGATATCTTCACTCATAATCATTGTAGTATCTGAAAAATCGTGAGACCATAGAATTTCATCACCACCCATAGCGGAAGGTGTATTAATATCGATTATTTCAGTAAGACTACTCATCGGTACATGATTGATATTTTTCTTGTTAATTTGAGCATAATTTGAAAGTCCAAGTAGTAACGATAAGGTAATTAGTAATGTTTTTTTCATGATTTTTATATTAGAGGGTTATGTATTTATTCAGAAATTTACTAAAAAAAGATGATATTAGAGCAAATCTTCCTTAAGACAATCCCATTGATAAGGTTTTTTGGTATTTATTGTAATGGCATCATCAGACTGAACAACGAGACTGTTGGATGGTATATTTTGTCTAATTGTACATCCAGCTCCAATTGTCACATTATTCCCGATTTTTACACCAGCAACAATACAACAATTTGCCCCTATCCAGACATTGTCTCCAATTATGATCCCTCTTTTTGATCCGATTTTTCTATGGTCATAAATATTATGATTTGTAGTTGTAATAGTTGTGTTTTGACCAATATTAACATTATTACCTAATTTCAAACCTCCATATGCATTAATATATATTCCTATATTATCTCCAGGGTCACACATAATTCCTTTGTTTATATGTTCTGGTCCTAGAATTTTACTTCTAAAATCAACTGGCCATGGAATATGTCGATTAAATCCAATTATTTTTTGCATAAAAAAATATCTACGTATTACCTCAAAGTGATATACATAGCCTGTCCTTTGTCTCTTGTATTGTGGGTAGGCAGCTTTAACCCAAAATCTAAATATTGAGTCATCAAAAAATATTAATATAGATTTAATTAATTTTTTCATATTAATTTTTTTAATTCTTTTTTCATGTACACATTTAAAATAAGATAATGAATAGCGCCAAAAAATGAAGCGGTTAATAATGCAGCTTTAATATCGGTATATTCTTTTAAAAAGTAAAATGAAAGTAATTGAAACAAAAACAAACTTATATTAAATCCTAATAAAAATTTTTGTTTTTGTAGAATATCTCCAATATGACTTATTGGAGAATAGATGTTTTTCATTAAAATAAATACACTAAAGTATTTGATTATTAATCCAGCCTGTGCCCATCGTTCTCCTAAAAGTAAAAAGATGTTCTCACCAAACAAGCTAACAATTAGCAGAAAAGGGAATAAAATATAAAATATATTTTTTTGTATTTTATTAGTTAGATTAAGTAAAGCTATTTTATCAGAATAAAATAGCTTACTTGCTTTTTGAAAATAAACTTGAGATATTGAAGATGTTATAAAAGATATAGGGATAGCTATAAGTTTTTCTGCTAAAAAATATAATCCAGCTATTTTAGCTCCAAAAAATATAATAATAATTGTTGTCATTCCAATATTAGAAAATGAATTAAAAAGAGTAGATAAAGTAGAAAATTTAAAAAAATCTATATACTTTTTAAAATTCTTCATCATGGAATGCTGATTAATAGACTTTATATCCACATGTTGTAAGCAACATTTTATATTCCAAACACTAATTATTATTAATGAAATTATATAGCCTGATATAAGTCCCGAGCTAATTTTTTTTATTCCAAATCCTAATGCAGATAGTGAATTAGAAGCAGATTTAAGAATATTTTGATTTGCAATATTGTTGTATTTTTTATTTCTATTTAACAGGGTTATTAAAGATTGATTTATGGAAATTAAAAACACAGATAATGGAATGATTATATAATATTTTGTTAGCAATTTAGAGTTAATATGTAAGAATAGTATTTCATGAAAAATATTCAATAATGAAAAAATGATTATTGAAAATATAAATGCAATAAGAAAGCATAGTGCCAATATGTTTAGTGCATCTTTTTTGCTTTTTGGAAGCATAATAGCAATATCATATTTTCCACTTACCACAGCTCCAAAAATTGTACAAATACTTATATAAAAACCATAAAAACCAAATTGTTCTGGCGTGAAGTATTGAGTTAATAATGGTGTTATTATTACTGGAATCAATTGAGCAATTGAAATACTTGTTAGTAATTTCAAAACATTTTTTTGAAAATCAGCTAACATTTTTTTTTTTTTTTTTAGGGGGCTAATAATTTTTATATAAATAAACAATATAATAGGAGCTGTAATAAAGTGCAGACATACTAATAAGGGAGCTGGTATAAGTA
>NZUB01000040.1 GCA_002696965.1 Flavobacteriales bacterium
CAGTCCAAATGGAGTTAATGTATCAGAAAACCATAAAAATATTTTACTATATCAAAATACAGGTACAAATGAAGATGGTGAAACTCAATTTAACTTTGTTGAAAATGATTTTTTAGTTAAAACCATGATTGATGTCGGATCAAATGCTACACCTATTTTTCAAGATTTAAATAACGACGACTTGGAGGATTTAATTATTGCCAACAAAGGTTATTTTGACAATGGAAATTATAACTCTAAGATATCTATTTTTGAAAATATAGGTACAATTGGAAACCCTATTTTTAATTTTGTCACTGATGATTTTGCTAATTTATCTGATATACTAGGTCTTTCACCAAGTATACAAGCACTACATCCAACATTTGGAGATATAAATAATGATGGAAATATTGATATGATTATTGGCGATAATAATGGAGAATTATATTTATTTGAAAATGATGGCTCAATATTATCAGACTGGCCAACTTTTTTAGATTATGAGCTATTAAATATAGATGTGGGGAGTTTTGCAACTCCACAGCTAGTAGACCTTAATAGAGATGGCTTATTAGATTTAGTTATTGGTGAGCGTATGGGAATTGACAATGGTACATATAATGGTGTGAATTATTATCAAAATATAGGATCCGTAACCAACCCTCAATTTGAGGACTATACTCCTGAATTACCAAGTGGCGATTTTGACAATAATCAAAATGAAATTATCATAAAAAGTCTTGGGGGGATTCATGTAGCTGACCCCATATACCTAACAGCTTACACCGCTCCTCAAATATTTGAATTAGACGATCAATATTATTTAGCTGTTGGCACGGAACAAGGTAAAATATATTTATACAATAATATAGAATTTATTGACAATAATAGTTCTAATACTACATTAAACCTAGAAAGTGAATTTAATTTAATTACAGATAATTTATTAAATGAGATAAATTGTATTCATTCAAAAGTTGCAATAACTGACTTAAATAATGACGAATTACCAGACATTATTAGAGGTAATGCAAGTGGTGGGGTGGAGTTATTTCTTGCTAATAACTTTAATGTCTCTACATCAAATATCGATTTGGAAAACATCAAAATATTTCCAAACCCAAATAATGGAATGTTTAGCATCCAGTTTCCATTTAACTACAATGGAACATTAACAATATACTCTAACCTTGGTCACAAGGTATTAAAGAAAAATATCACATCTACACATGAAATAATAGATGTTTCAAATATTAAATCAGGATTCTATATTATCTCAATAAGAACTAAACAACATATTTTGAATAAAAAAATCTTAATAAATAATTAAAAAAGCTTCATGTCGCTCAATATTTTATTAGTTTTTTGTACAGACTCTGCTGATTGAATTAATTGATCTTGTTCTTCTTTACTTAATTTAATGTCAATTATTTTTTCAATTCCTCTTTTGCCTAAGACAACTGGAACACCTATTGCTAAGTCTGATAAACCATACTCACCATCTAAAAAAACTGAACAGGGAAACATCTTATTCTGATCACAAGCAATGGATTGAACTAATGATGCAACAGCAGCACCTGGAGCATACCATGCAGAAGTACCTAGCATTTTAGTTAATGTAGCACCTCCTACTTTTGTATCTTGTTTAACTTTATTTAATCTTTCTGATGATAAAAAATTAGCGACACTCAAACTATTACGTGTTGCTAATCTTGTTAATGGCACCATACCCTTATCACTATGACCACCTATAACCATGGCAGATACATCAGAGGCAGGACAATTAAGAGCTTCACTTAATCTATATTTAAATCGTGCACTATCTAATGCTCCACCCATGCCTATAATTCTATTCTTTGATAAACCAGAGACCTTATAAGCTAAATAAGTCATTGTGTCCATTGGATTACTCACAATAATTAAAATCACGTTTGGTGAATACTTTATTAAATTTTCAGAAACCATTTTTACAATTCCAGCATTAATACCAATTAATTCTTCTCTAGTCATACCTGGTTTTCTTGGAATACCACTAGTAATCACAGCAACATCACTATTGGCAGTTGCTTTATAATCACTTGTAGTGCCAAAAATTCTAGTGTCAAAATTATTTAAAGAAGCTGTTTGCATTAAATCCATTGCTTTACCTTCTGCAAGGTTTTCTTTAATATCTAATAACACTACTTCGGAAGCAAAGTTTTTAATTGCTATATATTCAGCGCAGCTTGCTCCAACTGCTCCAGCACCAACTACTGTAATTTTCATATTTTTTGTATTATATTAATTTTATTTAAAAGGCTAAAATATAAATTATTTTCAATTATAATTGTAAATTGTCATAACGTGGTATGATTGTTGCATTTTATTTATTATTAAATCTATAAAAGAGAACTATGAAAAAATATATTATCTACCTAACATTAACAATAATTTTATACTCTTTTAATTCTGCACATGCACAAGTTATTGCTTCTGATGACATTGTTCTATGTGATGGACAACAGGGTCAAACTGAAGTAACATTGACAGCAACATCTTTTGCTGTTGATTTAACTGACTCTAATATTTATACAGATGATATTTTTGGAAGTGTAATAAACATGGGATTTGATTTTGTTTTTTATGGAAACACCTATAATCAAGTGGTATTGGCATCAAATAACTATTTATCATTTAATACAGCAAATGCAGGAGACTATTCTGATTGGACAATTAATGCAGCTATACCAACAAATTTAGAACCCGAAACACAAAATGCAATTTTATGCCCTTGGCAAGATATTTATCCAGGAGCTAATGGCAATGGAACTATACAATATGCAACAACAGGTGAAGCTCCAAATAGAGTCTTTATTGCATCATTTTGCGGAATCCCAATGTTTTCATGTACGGACATATGCTACTCTAGTCAAATAAAACTATATGAATCAACAAATATCATTGAAACACATATAGCTCAAAAAGTTTTATGTACAACATGGAATGATGGAGCTGCTATTCATGGGCTTCATAATGAAAATGGAACAATTGCTCATGTCGTAACAGGCCTTGATGGTATTGTTCGTAATTACCCCAACCAGTGGACATGTGAAAATGATGGGTGGCGCTTCACGCCAAATGGGAGTGATGACTATATAATTGAAAATATTGAATTTGCCCCTGCAGTTTCTGGAACAGATATTATTTGGCAAGATCAGTTTGGTAATCAAATTGGAATAGGGGGTGAAATTTTAGTTATCCCAGGGGGTGATGTCACTTATACTGCTGGAGCTTCTCTATGTGGAGATGCGGGTGACTGGTGTGGTTTTGAAGGTGGTATTGAGGGTGATGATGTTAGTATTACATTTGAAGAACTTACATTTAATGGTGAAGAAAGTGATGCTTTTTGTTATCAATCTAATAACGGAACTATAGAATTAAATTCTCCAAACGCTGGTGATTGGACATTTAATTTATATGATGAAAATATGACTCTTATACAATCTGAACAAACAAATCAAACATTTACATTTGAATCCTTATCTGCAGGAATTTATTTTGTTAATATGACTGATTTAGAAAGTGAATGTATAAGTGATGAAATTTTATTTGAAATAATAGAGCCTAGCGAAGTAAGCTCGTTACACACTATAAATGATGTTTTATGTTTTGAAGGTTCAGATGGTTCAATAACAATAGAAATTAATGGCGGAACACCGCCATATGCCACCTTTATAGGAAATGACACTAATCCCAATATTGCTACGCAAATAGGCAGTTCTATAATTTTTGATAATTTAAATGCAGGTAATTATTATTATACAGTAATTGATAATAACGGATGTTTAGTGAATGGCGACGAAGTTTTTTTCTTAATAAATGAAGCAACCGAATTAACAGTTAATTTAGATGATAATGATGGTGTTAGCTGTGACAATGCACAAGATGGTTTTATTAATATTTCGGTAAATGGGGGAACTCCAAACTACACATATTCATGGTTTAATGATGATGGATTTTTTTCAAGTGATGAAGATATTAGTCAGATTGCAGGAGGCACTTACACAGTAAATGTAATAGATCAAAATTTTTGCGAGACAAGCTTATCTATTGAAATAGGGGAAAATGAAGCTATGATTATTGAAACAACTATCGATGAATGTGTAAATAATAATGGTATGATCACCGTTAATGCTTTTGGGGGACAACCAGATTATTTATTTGAATTAATATCTGAAAATGGAATTAGCCAATCAAATACTAATGGAATTTTTAATCAAGTAGAAAGTGGCAATTATGTAATTATTGCTTATGATGCCTTAAATTGTGACGTACAAGAGTCAGTCACAATAAATTCAGCTCCACAGGCTGATTTTACTCTCGATGAATATGAATTCTCTCTATCTAATGACCCTGTGTTATTCACTGATTTATCTAATGATGATGACATAGTATCATGGTACTGGAATTTTGGTGATGGTAATAATTCAAATGAACAAAACCCATCACATCTATATACAGAGCCTGGTATTTACTTCGTAACTCTTACTGTAAATGATACTTTTAATTGTGAAGACCAAATCACACAAGAGATAAGAGTTGAACAAGATTTTTACTCATATACACCTACTATTTTTACTCCTAATAATGATGGAACAAATGATACATTTGCCCCATCATTATTAAATATCAACACAGATACATATACATTAACAATATTTGATCGTTGGGGAAATGAAATTTTTGAAACTAGTGACTACAACCAAGAATGGGATGGAAAACAAAAAAACGGATTATTATTACCATCAGATGTATATAGCTATAAAGTAACATACCAAACAAAACTAGGGGTAAAAAAAGAAGAAAAAGGTAGAATAATAATGGCAAAATAATAGTATTCCTAGACTGCTTTTAAACATCTATCTTTGCATATTTTGCATTCTCTTCTATAAATGCACGTCTTGGAGGAACATCATCACCCATTAGCATAGAAAACACTCTGTCTGCCTCCGCGGCATTTTGAATAGTTACTTGACGTAAAGTTCTATATTCTGGATTCATGGTGGTCTCCCATAACTGAGAAGCATTCATTTCTCCTAAACCTTTGTAACGCTGAATATTAACTTTAACATCTTTACCTGCTTTAAACTCTTCTACGACACTATCTCTTTCTACGTCATCCCAACAATAACGCTGGTTCGAACCCTTTTTTACTAGATATAAAGGAGGTGTAGCAATATATACATAACCAGATTCAACAAGTTCTTTCATATATCTAAAGAAAAATGTTAATATAAGCGTTGCAATGTGACTACCATCAACGTCAGCATCACACATAACAACAATTTTATGATATCTTAATTTATCAAGGTTCAATGCTCTATCATCATCTTCAGTTCCAACAGAAACACCTAAAGCTGTAAACATATTTTTGATTTCTTCATTTTCAAAAACTCTATAAGGCATAGCTTTTTCTACATTTAATATTTTTCCTCGTAGTGGTAAAATGGCTTGAAAAGCTCTATCTCGACCTTGCTTAGCTGTTCCCCCAGCTGAATCCCCCTCAACTAAAAATATTTCACAAAGCTCTGGATCTTTCTCAGAACAATCTGAAAGCTTGCCTGGGAGCCCTGTTGAAGACATGACTGTTTTTCTTTGCACCATCTCTCGAGCCTTAGTAGCAGCGTTTCTTGCTGTTGCAGCTAAAATTACCTTCTGAACAATCCTTTTTGCTTGTTCAGGATTTTCCTCCAAGTAAAAGTTAAGCATGTCACTAACCGATTGTGAAACAGCTGTAGTAACCTCTTTATTTCCTAATTTTGTTTTAGTTTGCCCCTCAAACTGTGGCTCCATCACTTTGACTGAAATAATAGCTGTTAAACCCTCTCTAAAATCATCACCAGAAATCTCAAATTTTACTTTTTTAAGTAACCCTGAATCTTCTGCATATTTTTTAAGAGTACGGGTAAGCCCCCTTTTAAAACCTGAAAGATGTGTTCCTCCTTCATGTGTATTAATATTATTCACATAAGAAAAAACATTCTCAGTATAAGAAGTATTGTAAACCATTGCAACCTCTACTGGAATTCCATCTTTTTCACCATCTATATAAATCACATTAGACAATATTGAATCTCTTGTCTCATCTAAAAATTCCACAAATTCTTTTAATCCTCTTTCCGAATAAAATTTTTGCTTTATAAATTCACCATCATCATTTTTCCTTCTTTTGTCTGTAATTGATAAGTGAATACCCTTATTCAAAAAGGCCAACTCTCTTAAACGAGCAACTAAAATATCATAATGGTAAACTGTTTCCTCAAAAATCGAAGAATCTGGTTTAAAGGTGACAAAAGTCCCTGTTTTGTCCGTTTTTCCTATTTCACGAACATCATATTGTGGAACTCCAATTTTATATTCTTGTTCGAAAATTTTCCCATCTCGGTGAACCTCTACTCTTAGATTAGAAGAAAGGGCATTAACACATGACACACCCACTCCATGTAAACCTCCCGATACTTTATAGGAATCCTTATTAAATTTACCACCAGCATGAAGAACCGTCATTACAACCTCCAAAGCTGATCTTCCTTCTTTTTCATGCATTCCAGTTGGAATCCCCCTACCATTATCAGATACTGTAATTGAATTGTTTTCATTAATAAAACAATCTATATGAGTACAGTGTCCTGCTAAGGCTTCGTCAATAGAATTATCTACTACTTCATAAACTAAATGATGTAATCCCTTTTGACCTACATCCCCAATATACATAGCCGGTCTTTTCCTTACCGCCTCTAAACCTTCTAATACTTGAATACTACCAGCTGAGTATTGATTTTGATTGTCTAAATCCATATTTTGATTGTCTAAATCCATATTTTATATGATATATCTACAGTATATAAATATACTAAATATATACCGTTTTTTTTATAAAAAAATAGATAATTTTAATAATTAAAATCTATAAGAAAAACCTACACGCAATTTAAAACCATCATTATCATAATACCCATCAAAATGACTGTATCTTTGATTAAATAAGTTGAGTATTTTCAAAGAAAATATCTTATTTTTAAACATATATCTCAAACTAAGATTTGCACTAAAGTAAGATGGTAAAACTACATATGATATATTATCATCAGTAGCAGATAATCTTAGTGCATCTTTATCACCCATATAATAACAATCTGCTAATAAATTAAGATCATTTAAAATCTTAATATTAATCGTAGTATTGATTTTATTTGAAATAAACGACTGGTTCAAATGTTCATTTGACTTGATAGAGTTTAAGTACAACGAGAAAATAACTTCATATGTCGATCTTGCCCAGCTCAATGAAGAAACAATATCAAAGCCCTGAAAATCAGATAAATACACACCTGTGGGATTCATCATTCTCAAATCATATAAATCATACAAAAATGGTACTGCACGGTCCTGTATATGATTATAATTAATAAGGTTGAAAAATGACAAATTCTGAGTCAATAAGTGTCTATATGAAAAACTAGTTTTTAAATCTTGGGAAAAGAAATTTCTAAAATAGGGATCAACAAAAGGAATAGTCTCAAACAAATCATTAAAAGGATGGTATTTTAATTTCTTATTAAATTCAAACTCTATACTTTTTAAATCACCTATTTTTTTAAATAATTTTAAAGCCGGTAACAATATAAAATTAGAACTTCCATCACTTGACAATTGACCATATGATATATTAAAACCAACATGATAATCAAAAGTCTTGTTACCACTTAACAAGAAATTAGAGCTTACTAATATATCTCCAAATGAACTTAGATCAACAGAATTACCTATGTAAGAACTAACGCTAGTATGTAGCGGAGTACTCAACTGCAATGAATTATCAACACTTGATTTAAATAATTGGCCAGAAAAATTAAAAGAATACTTTTTTAATGACCTTGTAGTCTGTAGGTTAATACGAGATAATAAAGAAATTTCAGTTCTATTGTAATTGTTTAGAAAATAATTAAATCTCAAATCTGCTGACTGAAAAAAACTATTAGCAGTATTTTGATTTAAACTAGTATTAAAAGTAATATTACTACCTTTATAGTCGGCAATATCTGACATATTAACATTTTCTAACCCACCCCAATACAAACCTGACAAACTATTGATTTGAAAATCCGTCTTTAATATTTTGTTCTTTAAAAATCTAGTAGTATATAATTGAATTTGCCTAAAAAAATCACCATTATTTTTTTTGTAATATGGACTTTTTAAACTATAATCTTCCGTAGATAACTGTAAATTAAAACCTGAATTATGACGGACTGATAATCCATTATTATAGTGTAATTTTGTTTGGAAAAAACTATGAGAACCAATTTCAAGAGAAGCGGAATTTTCAAAATAAATATTTGATTGATGTAATTGAAATTTAGAAGGATGTTCAAAATTAATTAATTCTCTCAATAATATATTTCTAGTTAGTATAGGTTTATTGGAAATAATTTTTTCTTGTAATGTGTCATTATAAATAGGTTGATTGTTAATTTTAATACTATTAGCAATAACTGGAGAGTAGTCTTTAAACACATCAATAATTTCAAACCTAAGTTTCTCTTCTTGAGAAAATAGCATAAAAGGAAATAATAATATTATATAGATTTTTTTCATTTATTATGCATGATAGTATCCAATACTGGTTTATTAAAATTATTACTTAACATTAATTCTATTTTATTTAACATTTCAATATCCTGAGTTTTCTTTTTTAACTCTACCAATACATGTTGAGCTTGAAACATATCTTCTCTTGCAAGATAATTTTTAGCTAACAGGAAAAGTGCATTGTTAATCCATGTTTCATATCCTGGAAGTTCGTTTATTAGTAAAAAAATAACTTCTTGAGAATCAAGATATTCACCGTTATTATATAAAATCAAGGATTGATAATAATATGATTCTGCTTTCAACTCACCATCACTATTATTAACAAGCCAATTAAATTCTAATAAAGCATTTTGGTTTTGATTAACCTTATAAAAAGAAATAGCATTTAAATAATGTACTCTTAAATTATCTTGACCAGAAAAAAAATCTTCTTCTACAAACTTGTCAATTGTTTTAATGACATCATTATATTTATACAACATAAATTTAGACTCTAAAAGGCCTAAAAGAGCTTTTTGTTTTGTGTCGATTGTTTTCGATATTTTGTATAATTTATCATAATATGATTCTGATGATATATATTGTTGTAAGCGATATGAGATTTCTGCAAGAGCTGCTACACCTTCAATTGTATATTTATTTTCTTTCTCAGTCACTATATTACCTAAATACTTTAATGCTTCCTCCAACTCATTTAATTGAACATATGATTTGTATAAAAAATAATTAGCCTCTAAAAAAAATAATCCTTGAGGATAATAAGATAAATAATTTTTAAAAGCATTGATTGACGTTGTATAATTTGACTGCATATATTGTAATTCCGCAGAATAATAAGTAGATGAATCTAACTCTGACTTAGTATAATCATGATCAATATTTTGAATTAAATCTAAAAATTGATTAGCCTCTCCAACCTCACTGTATATGTTTCTAATAATACCGAGCGCTTGTTCCGAAATATTAGTGTTTGGAAATAGTGTTAATACATTCTTAAGTATGTCAATAGCCTGCTTATCTTTTTTTTGCATATAATATACTAATCCTAATTTTAACTTTGACAAACCAAAAAACAAACTATTTGGAAATTCTTGTGTAATCTGGTTAAAAGAACTAATAGCATATTGAAAATTTTGAGTCAAAATATATAAATTACCTAAATCAAAAATTGCATCATCAATATAATTAGAATTTGGAAAGTTGGTAAGTAAATACTGGAATGATTCTATAGCATGATTATACTCCTCTAACAACACATAAGATGTTGACTTTTGATATGAAGCATAATCACTTTGAAACCCCCCTACTACTATACTTTTATTAAAAAATTCAGCTGCAGATTGATATTTTCCTAACTGGAAATAATTGTCTCCAGTTCTTACATATATATCGTGTAAAACTATAGGATCTTTATAGTATTTAGAAGCTTGTAAAAAAGATTGAATGGAATTATAATAGTTTTTTTGCTTTAAATAACAATAGGCCTGACTATACAAACTTTCCAAATATAATTCAGAATTTAATTTTAATTTTTTATAGGATAATAAAGCATTATCATAGTCATTTAAGTGATAATATGTTTCAGCCTTCCAATAATTTGCCTCATACCATAAATCATTCTGTATATTTACATTAATTGATTTATCAAAAAAAGGAATAGCTGCATTATATAGCCCATCGTTAAATAATTGCACTGCCCTAAAAAAGCATATTTTTTGATATTGTAATCTATTTTTTAGATGCTGTAACTTGCTATTTTCTAACGCAATAATTGCTTCATTATAGTTTAAACTATTTAAGTGGATATTTGCTAAACAACCATAAATTTCATCTACATGTTCCGATTCTGGATATTTATCAATAAAATCTGATAAATAATGAATTGGATTATATAGTGGATTATCTTGTTCATAACACAAAAGAGCAAATTGATAATATGCATCATGTTGTATTAATGAATCTACCTTTAATGAGGAAGCCGATCGAAAAGCATTCATTGCTTCATTAGGATTGTTGCTTTTCCTGTAACTATCGGCTAAATAATAAAAAGCATATTGCACAATACTATCATTATTAGATGATAGTATTTTATTTAAATGATTAATAGCAAAACCATACAATCCTTTTTTATAGTAAGAATAACCTATTTGATAAATTTGATTTACTGTTAAAGTGTCTACCAGGCTTTTATATTCTTCAAAGTATACTACAGCTGGATCGTAAGAATTTATTTGATAAAATGCTTGAGCTTGTAGCAAAACTAAATTAGGGTAATAATTGCATTTAGACGAATCTAAAGTAGGCTCTAAATAACTTATTAATGTATCATATTGACTTAAATCAAAAAGAATTTTAGAAATAAAATAAGGAACTTCCTTAGCATATTTTTTTGAATCTTTTAAAGATTTTAAGCCAACTAAAGCATTTGACAAATCATCCTCCGCTATTAAAACTTGTGAATTGTAAAAAATAGCATCCTCTTTAAAGACATTATCAAAAGAATTAATTAATTCATAAAAACAATTTTTAGATAAATCAAATTTCTTGATGGAATATGCACTATAACCCAGATAAAAAAAAGCATTACTTTTTTTATCGCGTGCTAATTGATATAAATTCACATCACTTAATAAATCAACTACTTTTAAGTATTTTTTCTTCTCAAAAAAATACTCACTCATAAAAAAAATAGCATCTATTTTCTTACTACTTAATTCAAATGAAACCATGAAGTTTTGAAATAAAAACTCTGTATCAGGATGATATAATTTTAATGCTGAAAGAAAATGGTAATAAGTAGCATATTCATCTAAAGAACTTAACTCTAAAGGCCTGTTATCTAAAAAATTTTTAAAATTTTCCTTAGCACATGTATAATCTTCGTTTAAAAAACAATCTAAACCTTTGTTATAAACAAAATTCACATTTTGTGATATAACAAGATTTATAGAAAAGAAAAAAATAAGAAAACACTTATGCATTATATGCATCATAACATAATTTTATTATTCTATAATACAACGTAAACGTAGTATAATAATTTGAACAAATTAATGAACATTTGTATTTATTTTTTATATTTTTTTAATTTTGCGTATTTGCTAATATCTAATTTAATTAATTTAAAATCAATAGTATCAACCCAATCATTTCATTAAAAAAAGCACAGATTTATCAAAATGAACACCTAATATTAAAAGATGTAAATTTTGACCTTATGCATGGAGATTTTGCATACTTAATTGGCAGAACTGGAAGTGGAAAAAGCAGTTTGCTAAAAACACTCTATGGAGATTTAAAACTAATATATGGTGAGGGCAGTATTGCTAATTTTAATTTGAAAACACTAAAAGAAAAAGAAATACCATACTTAAGAAGGAAAATTGGAATTGTATTCCAAGACTTTCAGCTATTAGAAGACCGAAGTGTTACAGAAAATTTATTATTTGTAATGAAAGCTACAGATTGGACAGATAAAAAAAAAATGAAGCAAAGATTATCTGAAGTATTAGACTTAGTTAGAATGGGCACAAAAGGTCATAAAAAACCTCATCAACTTTCGGGTGGCGAACAGCAAAGAGTAGCAATTGCAAGAGCATTAATCAACAACCCTGAAATCATCTTAGCAGATGAACCAACAGGCAATTTAGATCCTGAAACATCTGAAGAAATAATACAACTATTACAAAGTATTACATCTAAAAAAACAGTATTAATGGCATCACACGACAAGTATCTAATGGATAAATATCCTCAAAGAACAATTATTTGTGAAAGAAATAATGTTTTTGAAAAATAAAATGAACTTATCAATTTTAATACCATCCTTCAACTGGAACGTTTATCGACTTATATCTGATTTAACAATACAGTGTCAAAAAGAATACAAGCCAGACTGCTATGAAATCATATGTATTGAAGATGGTTCTACATGCTTGTTTGAAAACAATAAAATTACCGAACTTAACAATGTGCAATATCAAGTATTGAAAAACAATATCGGAAGAGCATCAATAAGAAATTTATTGGCAAAAAAAGCAAAATTTGAATGGCTATTATTTATTGATTGTGATTCAAAAATCATACAACAAAATTTTATACAAAATTATAAAATTCAATCTCAAAGCACACAAAAAGACCATATATATTATGGTCAAACTATTTATCAAAAAAATAATCAGCCAGACACCATACTGCATGAAAGATATGGATTAATAGTTGAATCAAAAAGTAAAAAAACCCACTTCTCATCACATCATTTCTTAATTAAAAAAGAATTATTTGAACAGGCAGGATTTGATGAACAACTTCAACTATATGGATATGAGGATGTTTTATTTGAAGTCAAAAGCAATTTTCAATTTAAATTTATTGATAATCCATTATACCACATCGGACTAAAAAAAACCGATGATTTTCTAAAAGACTGTGAATTAGGACTAAAAAATCTTTTAAATTATACAGACCAAAAAGATGTTGTTCGAAAAATAAAAATTTTAAAATGGTGGAAACGACTTTCAAGAATCCACTATATAATTCTGAAGATATTTATTTACTTTCAATCTAGTATTCTTAAAAATTTAAAATCTAAAAATCCTAGAATTGTATTATTCCAGTTTTATAAACTAGGCTTACTTATAAAGTTAAAGAGGGATTCTATCAAAAATTGACAACAAGGTTTTTTCCTCATTTAACCAAGAAAATTCTTTTTTAGCTAATTTTATTTTTGAAAACATGTGCTCACTAGAACTTGATAATAACATGTTAATCTGCTCAGCAATAATTTTAGGGCTCCTAGATTTCAAAATGGCACCTACACCATATTGATTTATAATTTTTTTAAACTCAGGTAAATCACTAACTAATACTGGTATTTCCGCATTAATATAATCAAAAATCTTATTAGGTAAGGAATACTTATAAGCTAAACAAGTGTCTGCTTCAAAGGATAAACCTAAATCAGCAGCTTGTGTTATTGATAATAATTCACTAAAATGCTTTTTGCCTAAAAAAACAATTTTATTATCTAAATGATGTAGCCTCGATAATTGTTGCATTTCAATGACAAGATCTCCTCCTCCAACAATATAAAGTTTAGCCTCAACATACTTCATTGCAAGAATCATTAGCTCCACACCTCTATCTTTATTAACAGCTCCTTGATAAATAATTATTCTATTTTTTTTATCTTTTTGTATAATGGGGAGCTGTCTAATTAATGGGAAATTTCTAATTACAGACATTTTAATTTGATATTTGTTTCTATAGTAATCAGCAATACTTTCACTAACGGTATACGAATATTTTATATTGGGCAAACAGAAACGCTCAATATAAAGCCAAATAGATTTGACTAACGGCCTATTTAATAATTCTGGAACTTCGGTAAACAACTCATGACTATCATATACTAGCGAATTGTTTTTTAATTTAGAAATTAAAAAGTTAGGAAGCAATGTGTCTAAATCATTAGACAGTAGAATGTCACAATTTTTAAATAGTAAAAAAAGAAATAACTTAATATTAAATTCTAAATAGAATAAAAAACCTTTGTTAAAAACAATCTGTAATTGATGACAATTATAATTTCGTGTAATTATTTTTTCTCCACGCTTTCCAATTAATAAAACATCATATCCTTTTGCTAATAAAGAAGAAGCCACTTTATGTGCACGTTGATCTGTAATAAGATCATTTGTAACAGAAATAAAAACTTTTTTCAATTTGATTTAATTAATGAATTTAATTTAAATAATTCAAAACAAATTATATTAGCATTATGAATATAAGAAATTATCACTCATTACTTGATCTCAACACGTTTAAAGTCAATGTAAATGCTGAGTTTTACATAAATATTCAATCCGAAAAAGATCTTCTTGAAATATTAAAAAACACAAGTCATAAAAAAATATTTATTCTAGGAGGAGGTAGTAATATTTTACTTACAAGAAATATTAAAGGATTAGTGATTCATAACCAAATTAAAGGGATTAAAATAAAAGCTGAAACTAATAAACATACAATTATAGAAGTTGGGGCAGGTGAACTATGGGATAGGGTCGTAGAATGGAGCACAGAAAGAAATTTATATGGAATAGAAAATTTGTCGTTAATACCTGGATATATAGGAGCTGCTCCCATTCAAAATATTGGAGCGTATGGAACAGAAATAAAAGATGTTTTTCAAGAGTTAAAAGCTATAAATTTGCAAACTAAAGAAATACATATTTTCAATAAATCTGATTGTCAATTTGGATATAGAGATTCGATTTTTAAAAATAAATTAAAAGACAAATTGATTATTACAAAAATCACAATTAAACTATCCAAAAAAAACACCCTTAACTTATCCTATAAAGCAATAAAAAAAGAAATAGAAAAAATCAATCATAAACAATTGAATAGTAAAGATATTAGAGAAATTATTATTAAAATTCGAAAACAAAAACTCCCCGACCCTCAATATATTGGAAATGCAGGTAGTTTTTTTAAAAACCCTATTATCAACCAAGACACTTTGAATGAAATAAAAAAAATACATCCTGACGTGCCAGTCTTCAAAAACACAAACCAAATGAAAATACCCGCTGGATGGTTAATTGAAAAATTAAACTGGAAAGGCTATAGGGAGAACAATTGTGGTGTTTATAATAAACACTCTTTGGTGCTAATCAATTATGGTAACGCATCTGGAAAAGATATAGTAAACTTATCACAAAAAATAAAACAAGACGTTAATCAAAAATTTAATATTAAATTAGAAGAAGAAGTATCTATCATATGAATTCAACAATTATTTTATCTGTTTTTTTTGTTGCATTATGCTTTGCGGCAATTTGTATTAAAATTCTAATTCAAAAAAACGGTCAATTTAGTGGCACATGTGCTAGTAATAATCCACTATTAAATAAAGATGGTGAAAAATGCAGTTATTGCGGAGCAGAACCAGGAGACTTATGTAAAAAAGAGGAAAACCCCTCTGAAAAATAATATAAAGTATCTCCTCCATCTAAATATATTAATGAGCCAAGAATATTATTGTTATTTAAAAAATGTTTTGCAGACTCTAAACCAAATGACATACATGCAGTTGCATAAGCGTCTGCAGAAATACAATCCTTATACAAAATAGTAGCACTAATAAGTTGATTACTTGCTGGAAGCATTTTTTTAGGATTGATGGTATGACTAATCTTAGTAGAATCTAAATAATAAAAGTTTCTATAAGATCCTGAAGTGGCTAATGCCATATCAGTCAATTTTAAGACATAAGCAAATGGTGTACTTTTATGATTTGGTGCATCAACACCTATTTTCCATTGACTACCTAAATTATCTCGAGAACAAATAACTTCTCCCCCCACCTCTATCATGAAATCAGAAATATCATGATGTTTAAAATGATCTGCTAGATAATCAACTGTATAACCCTGAGCAATTCCATTCAAATCAATTTTAACTAATGGTTGCTTAATAAGCTTGTTTCCCTCTAGACGTATTTTATCACAACCAACTTGATATAAAGAATTGTCAAAATTATCTAAATCTTTTCTTTTCCTACTAGGTCCAAAACCCCAATCCGAAACAATGGGAGACACAGTTACATCAAACATTCCACTAGTTTGATAACAAAAATCTATTGACTTAGATAAAACAAAAAAAATTAATGAATCTAATGAAACATCAATGTTATTATTAATTTTAGAAATCGTTGAATTGGGTACATATGCTGACATAGATAAATCAAAAATATCTAACAAGCTATCTACATATTCTTTAGTAATTATATTTTTTTTTGTATGATACTTGATTGAATAAGTAGTTCCTTGCGTATAGCCATTAATCACAAATGTCTTTTCTTTTCTTTCTTGGCAAGAAGTGATTATTATTAAGAATACTATGAATAGTAATTTATTCACCAAAGTCATCAAAGTCGACGTTTTCTTCTGGAATACCCCAATCATCACACATTTTCAATACAGCTTGATTCATCAATGGTGGACCACAAAAATACACCTCAATATCCTCAGGTGATTCATGAAGCTTAAAATGATGGTCAATAACAATTTGATGTATAAACCCAACAAAACCATCACCTTCATCATCAAGTTTCTTTTTTTCTTTCCAATTATCTTCTGGTAAGGGCTCAGACAATGCAACATGAAATTTAAAGTTTGGAAATTCTTTTTCGATGTTTCTAAAATCATCTAAATAAAATAATTCACGTTTAGAACGACCGCCGTAAAAAAAAGTGACCTTACGTTTTGTCTTCATAGTATGAAATAGATGGAACAAATGAGAACGCATAGGAGCCATTCCTGCTCCTCCACCTATATAAACCATTTCATTTTCTGTTTCTTTTATAAAGAATTCTCCGTATGGACCAGAGACAGTAACTTTATCTCCAGGTTTTAAAGAATATACATATGAAGAACACACTCCTGGGTTAACATTCATCCATGTATTTTTAGCTCTATCCCAGGGAGGAGTAGCAATTCGAATATTTAACATTACTATATTTCCCTCAGCAGGATGATTCGCCATTGAATATGCTCTAAAGATTGATTCATCATTTTTCATATTCAAGTCCCATAAATTAAACTTATCCCACTCTCCCTTGAATTTCTCTGGTCCAGCAGGATCATTTGGATGAGGGGAAATATCCATTTCTTGATATGGAACTTCAACTTCAGGCACATCAATTTGTATATAGCCTCCTGCTTTAAAATCAAGATTCTCACCTTCTGGTAGTTTTACAACAAACTCCTTGATAAAAGAAGCAACACTATAATTAGAAACCACCTCACATTCCCATTTTTTTATACCAAAAATTTCTTCTGGTATATTAATATCCATATCATTTTTGATTTTAACCTGACAGCCTAACCTCCAATTATCTTGTATTTCTTTTCTAGTAAAATAAGGTTTCTCTGTAGGTAAGATTTCTCCACCCCCTGAATTAACTTGACATTTACACATTGCACAAGTACCACCACCACCACAAGCTGAGGGTAAAAATATTTTATTATCACCAAGAGTACCTAGTATAGTACCACCTGGATTTATTTGAATATTTTTTTGACCATTAATTGTTAATGTAACTTCACCTGAAGGTAGTAGTTTAGATTTCGCAAAAAGCAATATACTGACTAAAGATAGTATAACAACTAAAAAGAAAATAACAGCTGCAATTATAGTATATATCATAATTAAATTTTTATTCCCATAAAGCACATAAATGCTATACCCATTAAACCAGTAATAATATATGTAATTCCTAATCCTCTTAAAGGAGCAGGAACATTTGAATATCTTATCTTTTCTCTAATTGCAGCAATAGCAACAATAGCTAAATACCAACCCACACCTGATCCCAAAGCAAATGAAGTAGCTTCTATTATCGTAGAATATTGTCTTTCTTGCATAAATAATGCTCCACCTAATATAGCACAGTTAACAGCAATTAAAGGAAGAAAAATACCAAGAGAACTATATAAAGCCGGAGAAAATTTTTCGATAATCATCTCAACAAGTTGCACCATTGCAGAAACAACTGCTATAAACATAATTAAACTCAATACATTTAAGTCAACACTAACAAAATTATCTCCCAACCATTGTAAAGCTCCAGCTTTTAAAATTTGATTTTCTAGAATATAATTCACAGGCACTGTAATGCCTAATACAAAAATGACTGCTAATCCCAATCCATTTGCAGTTGTTACAGTTTTTGAAACAGCTAAATACGAACACATACCAAGGAAATATGCAAAAATCATATTATCAATAAAAACGCCCTTAATAAAAATATTTACTAAATCCATATTAATTTTCCTCTATTAAATCATTATTTCTAGATCTTTGCATCCAGATAATTAAACCCACAACAATCAAGGCCATAGGTGGTAAAATCATAAGATTGTTGTTCATGTAACCTAGTTCATATAAATAACTGAATCCTGGCACTTCATAACCCATTAATTTACCAGAACCAAATAATTCTCGAACAAAAGCAACAGCAACTAAAATCCATCCATATCCAAAAGCATTACCAAGAGCATCAAGAAATGAGTCCCAAAGTTTATTTCCCATTGCAAATGCTTCTAGTCTACCCATGATTATACAATTAGTAATTATTAATCCAATAAAAACAGATAATTGTTCTGAGGCATCGGGTAAAAATGCTTTTAATATTTGATCCACTAAAGCAACTAAAGAAGCAACAACCAATAGTTGAACAATAATTCTAATTCTATTAGGGATATGATTTCGTAGAATTGAAATTATTGAGCTTGCTGAAGTCATTACAAATATAACTGCAAGGGTCATTACAAGAGCATTTTCTAATTGAGTAGTAATAGCAAGTGCAGAACAAATTCCAAGTACTTGAATAGTAATAGGGTTTTGATCTCCCATAGGATCCGCTATTAACTTTTGATGTTGTTTATTAAAAAATGACTTCATTATATATTAAAATTATCACTGTTAATTGATTGAATTATTGTGTCATTTACATTATTGACTTTTGAAAAATAATTATCATAAATCTGTAGAGTATTAAAAAGCATATCAGACACACCATCACTAGTGATGGTTCCACCAGTAATTCCATCTACTTGATGCAAATTACCTTCTTCAGCACCACCTTTTTTTACTTCAATTGAAACAAATTCACCTAGATAATTTTTAATTTTTTTCCCTCTAAAAGGCACTTCAAAAATATCTGTATTTATCTCTGCTCCTAAACCAGGAGTTTCTGCCTTATGATCAAATGCAGCTCCATAAACAGTGTTACAGTCTTGTTCTAAGGCCACAAACCCCCATACTGGGCCCCAAAGACCAGTTCCAGCCATTGGAACAATAAAATAAGTTTGATTATCTTTTTCTGCTGTATAAAAAGGATATTTAAAATCATCAGGTGATAATGTTTTATCTCTGTATTGAAATAACACATCAATATTAAATGCCAATCCATCGATGATTTCACCTTTATTATTTATAATTGTTTCATCAACAATATACTTATCATACTCTTCTTTTGCTTGAGACCTTGTCGCATCAACACCAATAGCACTTAATATGTCAATCATTTTTTTATCAGCTGCATTTTGTTTTTTTCTAGGTTGAAGCACCTCAGAAGTTACAGCTAAAATAGTCCCAACTACTAAGACCATGATAATAGCAAATGTGAAGGTATATAGATTACTTTCTTTATTCATCAACTTTTAATCTTTTTAATCTTTTTTTAATATTTGCCTCTACTACGTAATGATCAATTAAAGGTGCCATGACGTTCATAAATAAAATAGCCACCATAACTCCTTCAGGATAAGCGGGATTGAAAACACGTATCAACACTGATAATACACCACATAAAAAACCATAAATTATTTTACCCTTATTGGTTTGTGCAGCTGAAACAGGATCTGTAGCCATAAATACCATCCCAAACAAAAAACTACCAATACAAAGTTGGTGAATTGGATCTAACGACATAAATAAATTAGTATCAGGAGCAACTAAATTAAATACATAAGCCATAGATAGCCCCCCAATAAACATCGAGGCCATTATACGAAAAGAACCAACACCTGTAAACAATAAAATTGCAGCACCTATCATTATAGCAATTACAGATGTTTCACCTACAGATCCTGGAATGATACCTAAAAATGAATTAGATAAACTATAAGCACCGTCGGAAGAAAATTCACTTATTTTACTGATAACAGTCTCATCATTAGGATCAATATCAACAAGACTAGCTAATTGACCCAAAGCTGTTTCACCTGAAACACCATCAATCTTATCCGCTGAGTGCACCCATACTTTATCACCAGACATTTTAGTAGGATAAGCAAAGAATATAAATGCTCTAGCTGTTAAGGCTGGATTTAAGATGTTCATCCCTGTACCACCAAACACTTCTTTACCTATAACTACGGCAAAGATAACTGAAAGAGCCAACATCCATAATGGGACATCGATTGGCATAGTCAAAGGAATTAACATACCTGTAACTAAATATCCCTCATTCACCTGATGTTTTCTATTTACAGCAAAAGCAAATTCAACACTTAAACCTACCACATAAGACACAATAACTAATGGCATAAATTTCCAAAAACCAAAAAAGAAATGATCCCAAAAATTATAATCTTCTATTGATTGTAATCCAGCACTAGCTAATTGCAAATGATATTGATAACCGGTGTTCCACATACCAAAAAATAAACACGGTAATAATGCAATAATTACAATAACCATTGTTCTTTTAAGATCTACAGAATCTCTAATGTGAGTTCCTGATTGTGAAGTGTGATTTGGTACAAATAAAAAAGTTTCAAAAGCATCATATGCAGGATATAAAGCACTTAAAGCACCTTCTTTTTCAAAATGTGGTTTTATTTTCTTTAATATATTATGCATTAACTTCATTAACTACACTCTTTTTTAATTATATCAAGACCTCTTCTGATAATTGATTGAACTGGTATTTTAGATGTACAAGCATATTCACATAATGCAAAATCTTCTGTATCTACTTCATAGATACCGAGATTTTCCATTAATTCTATATCCTCAATTAAAATAGCTTTAATTAATTGTACAGGAAAAATATCTATTGGCATATATGACTCATATTGCCCAGTTACAACGTATGCTCTTTCTTCACCATGATTATTAGAATCCAAATCATACTCATGTTTACTATTTAACCAAGAGAAAAACGTTCTAGATAAACTATACTTGTGGAAACCTGGCAATAACCATCCAAAAAACTCACTATAATTACCCTCAGTAATAACTGAAATTTGAAAATCATAAAACCCCAAATACCCGTCTGCATTAATTCTTTCACCTGTTAAAACATTTCCAGTAATAAAACGTTTTTCACCTTCATGTGTATTATCAGCAACTATTGGAGCTATTGAAGTACCCTGAATTACCCTATAATATCTTGGTTTTTTCACCTTAGCTCCTGTCAAAGCGATTATTTTAGAAGCATCATACCTGCCATCTTTAAAAAACTTAGCAATAGTCAAAATATCTTGTGGAGTTAAATACCATACAACATCACCTTTATTGATAGGGTCAATATGGTGTATTTGAACCCCCACATTACCTGCTGGATGTGGTCCAAAAACATGATTAATTTGAACTCCTTTTGCAGTACGAAATACTTTTGCAGGATTTGAATTTCCATCTAAATTTAAATGTGTGGTACCATCACAAATTTGTGTAATCAAATCAAGCCCCAATTGAAATAAATAATCATCTCCGTGAAAAATAAAGTCATTATCAGGGGCTAAAGGAGACGAGTCAAATCCAGAGATAAAAATTGCTTTTGGGCTTTCCATGGGATTTGCAATAGTAGCAAATGGTCTTTGACGAATTAAAGGCCACAAACCAGCATTCAACATATGATCAATAATTTGTTGCTTATTTAAGTTAGCAAGATCTCCTATCTCAAATTGTTTGTATTTAATATCTGTTTCAGCCTCAATAACAACCTCTAATATCTTACGCTTTGCACCCCTCACAATATCAATCACCGAACCACTCACTGGTGATGTAAACTTTATTACTTCTAAATTTTTGTCATAAAAAAGAATATCACCAGCCTCAACATAATCTCCAACTTTCACAACCATCTTTGGAGTTAATAAATGAAAATCGCTTGGTTTTATCGCATAGTACTTAGAATTAGCAACATTAGCGTATACACGATCAGCAGATCCTTTCAGTTTAATATCAGCACCTTTAGAAATTTTGACATCCATTTGGGGCAAAAATAGTTTAAATATTAATTGATTAATTTTGAAACTCAGAGCAAAAATAAAAAAATATCAATATGTATTGTTTTTTAATCAACTAATTTTATCACAAGTTTATATTTATTTATTAAACATTATTAATAACCACATAATGCAAAATCTAAAAAAACTATTATATATAATTATTTCATTATACTTTGTAGTATTTAAAGTACAGTCTCAATCATTCAATATTTATGATGAAAAAATAAAACTAAAAGATCATAATTATAATTTATCGCAAAATCAAAACAACAATAATTATTATAACTATTGTAAAACTGTAAAGATTGAAAATAATATAAATGAATTATTAGACCCTATTATTAAGTTGAAATCATCTGAGATATTGAGAGTTTCTTTTGACATATTGTCTAATGAATCTCATAATTATGCATATACATTTATTCATTGTGATTCTGAATGGGACTACTCAGACATACCTCAATCTGAATACTTAAATGGTTTTTACGACAACTATATTACAAATTACACATATTCATTCAATACTTTAAGCAGTTATTGTCACTATGAATTTTCTTTTCCCAATGAAAATGTAAATTTTACTAAATCAGGTAATTATATTGTATTAATTTATGATGATGCCAACCAAATTCCTATAGCAACTAAACGATTTATAATTCACGAAGATATTTTAAGTATTCAAGTGGACGTCAAGCAAACTTCACTAGCAAGAGATAGAGAAACTAAACAAGAAGTTGATTTTTATATAACAAATCACAATGCTATTGGCATCACAAATCCACATAATGAATTAAAAATCATTATACAAAAAAATGATGACTGGAACGACATCATCACCAATTGTAAACCTAGTTTCATTGGAAAAGACATTCTAGAGTATGATTATCAAGATGAAATTTCTTTTTTAGCGGGAAATGAATATCGAGATTTTGACATCAAAAGCTTAAGACACTATGGGAAAAATATTCAATCAATCGAACAACAAATAATACAAGATCAAAAAATTTATTATGTGCAATTACAACAAGATTTGATCTCTAAATCCAAGGAATATGAATTCAAATATGACCTAAATGGAAAATATGTCACATCTGTTTCTGAGAATAAAAACAAAAATAATGAAGCAGAATATGCATTAGTTCAATTTAAATTAAAAACTAACAAAATAGACAAAGACATCTTTATCTATGGAGAATTGACAAACTGGGATGTATTGCCTGAAGCAAAAATGAATTACAATGATACAAATCAAGAGTATTATGGTTTTTTATTTTTAAAACAAGGTTATTATAATTACCAATTTATACAGCAGGATAATAATAAATCAATATCATATCTAGATTTAGATTATAAAGAAACACGTAACCAATACTCTGTATATGTATATTTCTCACCTATCTGGAGCAATTATGATCGACTAATTGGTATAGGAAAAAGTACTTCTAATGGCTTAAACTAATGTTATTTTATTATTTTTAGAGACTAAATTTAAATCTAAAAATAATGAACAATAGTATTCCAACAATACCAACACCGAAATGCGAACCAGTCAAATCATATAAGCCAGAATCTGCGGAAAGAAAAGATGCCATTTTAGAATACAATAAATTAATGAATAAAGTAGTTGATATACCAATGTTTATCAACGGAAAAAATGTTAAGTCTAAAAAAACTAAATATATCTACCCTCCTCACAAACACAAGCATATTGTTGGGAAATACTACGAAGGCAACACAACACATGTGCATAAAGCAATTAATTCTGCCTTAAAAGCAAAAAGTGATTGGGAGTCCATGGATTTTTATTCAAGAGCATCTATTTTTTTAAAAGCCGCAGAATTACTTTCTGGTCCCTTCAGACAAAAAATAAATGCAGCTACCATGATTGGACAATCTAAAAATATATTTCAAGCAGAAATTGATGCAG
>NZUB01000041.1 GCA_002696965.1 Flavobacteriales bacterium
TTACAGAGGAAGAATTTTTAATGGTATTTGAGGGTGTAGATCAATATAATGTCCCTAAATCAGCACTAGATCAACCTGTTGACCCTATTAATTTGTTGACTGATTTGTCTGGAGCTTTTGATTCGAAAAGTGAATTGAGACGATTGTTTAAATCTAATGCAATTAGTTTAAATAAGAAAAAGTGGAGTGTAGATCAGCTAGTTACAAAAGATAATTTGCTTAACAATAAATATATTCTAATTCAAAAGGGCAAAAAACATTACATTATTTTATGTTTTGAATAATTTTAAATTATATAATAATAATTTTCGCACTAATTGTTTAGACTTATTTAAGTCTAATGTTCCAAATTTTTTTGACCCTTCTGAAGAAATTTTGTTTAATCATTATTTACAAAAAGATAATGTAAATTATTTTCTGCTATTTAATTGTAATAATCAACTGATGGCAGCGGGAGGTTATGAATTAGAGAAAACACTTAATACAATTGCGCTTACTTGGGGAATGGTACATACTCGTTACCACAAAAAAGGTTATGGAAAGTCTTTAGTAGAATTTCGACTAAAATCTATTGCAAATTATTATCCTCAATTTGATGTAGTTTTAAATACAAGTCAAAAAACATTTCGATTTTATGAAAAATTGGGATTTAAATTGGTAAGTATTAAAAAAGATTATTACGGTGTAGGACTTGATAGGTACGATATGATTAAATCTAAACATTAAGAGCTATGTGGGCCCAGCAGGGCTTGAACCTGCGACCCCTTGATTATGAGTCAAGTGCTCTAACCAGCTGAGCTATGGGCCCTAAAATAAGAAAGCAATATTAAGCAAAGATTCTTTATGCTACAAATAATTAACCTTTATTGTGAGGAGTTGGCTTAAATTTTTCATCAAGATTAACAAAAACAATTTTATCAATTGTAATAATAGATTTTTCTGTTTTTTTCACTCTTGCTTCGCATTTAATCGTAATTGAAGTGCGTCCTAGTCTGACTAAATCTAATCCAATTTCAACGACATCACCAAGCTTTGCAGGCGATATAAAATCAATTTCTGACATGAATTTTGTTGTTACCCTTTGATTATCTAGTTGACACATGGCATATATAGCTGCTTCTTCGTCAATCCACCTGAGTAGTTGCCCCCCAAACAGACTGCCTCCAGCATTTAAATCTTCTGGTTTCACGAGTTTTCTAGTTCTAAATTGCATATTATAAATTATTAAATTTTTTGACATAGCTCAATGAGCACATGTTTTGTGGACCTTGGATGAATAAAACAAATTAGTTTGTTGTCTGCCCCTTTCTTAGGAGTTTCATTAATAATTTTAAATCCTAATTTTTTCAATCGTGCTATTTCTTTTATGATGTTTTTTACTTCAAATGCAATATGATGAATTCCTTCTCCTCGTTTTTTAATAAAATTAGAAATCGCATTATTTTCTGAAACACCCTGCAGAAGTTCTATTTTTGTATTATCAGTTTTAAAAAAAGAAGTAATTACTCCTTCCTCTTTTACATGTTCCTGTTTGTATGGTTTGGTTCCCAGTAATTTAGTGTATACTTCATTTGCCTCATCTAAGTCAGATACAGCTATACCTATGTGCTCAATATTATCCATCTTTTTTAAAAGTTTCAATTTCGTAAAGTTTTTTATATACTGCACTATTTTTTAATAAAAATGTGTGATTGCCAGCATCGATAATTGAGCCATTATCCATAACCAAAATATTATCATAATTAATAATAGAGCTTAGTTTATGTGTCACTGTAATCAAAGTTATAGATTGATTAAGTTTCTTTAAAGATGAATGGATATATTTTTGAGATTCTGCATCTAATGCAGATGTTGGCTCGTCAAGGATCAAAACAGGCGCCTGACTTATAAAAGCTCTAGCTAGACTAATCCTTTGTTTTTCTCCGCCTGAAAGATTAATGCCGCCTGTACCAATAATTGTATTATAACCCTTATCTAATGTTTTTATAAATTCATGAATATGTGCTTTTTTGGCAGCCTCATAGATCTCTTTTTTATTTGCATAGGGATTTCCTACTAGGATATTATTTAATATAGTATCATTAAACAATAAAACATCTTGAGTAACTAAAGCAGATAGTTTATTACAATTAATATTATATATATTTTCTTGATCAATGGTAATTTCACCATCACTATTGGGATGGAATTTTAATAAAAGTTCTAGTAATGTTGATTTACCACTTCCCGATTCACCAACAATTGCAATTTTCTGCCCTTTTTGAATAATTAAATTAATATTATTGATGATAAAATCTTCTGATGATTTCAATGAGACATTATCAAAGCATATAGTTTTAAATGATTTAATCGGTTTTAAAGATACTGATGTATCTTCAGGTTGTTCTAAAATATCTATAATCCTTTCGGCTGAAGCAGACCCCTTTTGGATAGAGTAAAATGCAGTTGTTAAAGATCTAGCTGGAGGGAGTATTTGAGAAAAAATAATTAAATATCCAATAAATGTTTCGGCATCAATATGATTATTTAATACTGTTTTTCCTCCGAACCAAATAATAATTATCATGACGATTGTACTTAGCATTTCACTCATTGGGGATGCTAAATCTTTTCTCCACAGTACTTTGTTATTTAGTTGTTTTAAGCGTTCATTATGTGTATTAAATTTTTGAGAAATAAATAAGAAGCTACTAAAAGATTTAATAATTTTTAAATTACTAATTGATTCTTCAACAAAGGAAATTATATCTGCTAATTTTGTTTGACTAAGTTTAGATTTTTGTTTTAAAGATTTGCTAATTTTTGTGATTATAAGTGCAGTAATTGGTAAAAAAATTAAACCTATTAATGTAATCTCTAAATTAATATATAATAAGCTAATTAGAAATAAAATGATATGTATGGGGTCTTTTATGAAAAATTCTAATACCCCCATAATGGACCATTCTACTTCAATCAAATCATTAGTCATACGTGCTACTAAATCACCTTTTTTAAATTTGTTAACAAAAGGTATTTGCAGATGTAATAATTTATTATACATTTTTTTTCGTACATCTCTAATTATATTATTTCTAAATGGGGTTAAAAAGTATAAAGCACCATACCTAAAACCATTTTTCAACATTGTTCCCAGACCAACTAAAAAACACACAAATCCAAGCGTGTATGTTACGCCGTGGATTTGTAATAAGTTATAGATTTGATTATAAACATAGTCTTTTAGATTACTAAATGATAAATTATCTACAATTTCACTAGAGGGTTCAATTGTGCCAAAGAGTAAGCCAAGTATTGGAATTATTAGTGAAATTGAAAATAATGAAAAAACAACTGAAAAAAAGTTAAATATGGTATTTAAAAATATTAAGAAAACATAAGGTTTTGAAAAGACTAAAAGTTTCAAAGTAGATTTCATAACTTAAATATAACGATAAGAAATCAGATAAATTATGTATTTAAATATTAGTATATATTTATAATTGTATCTTTGATCTCAATGGAGTCACAAAGACAAAAAAAAGTTTCTAGACTTATTCAAAAGGATTTGTCAGCTATCTTTCTTCAAGAAAGTAAAAGCCTTTACACTGGTGTCATGATTAGTATAACTCACGTTTTTGTTTCTAAAGATTTGTCTTTAGCCAAAGTCTATTTGAGTTTATTTCCAGAAAATAAAAAATCAGAAGTTTTTGAAGATATTAAATTTAAAACAAAGCAGTTTAAACATAAATTAGCTTTTAAGCTTAAAAACCAAATGAGAAAGACACCAGATTTAGTTTTTTATATTGATAATTCTTTAGATCATTATGAGAGTATTAATAAAATATTAAAAGACATTTAAAATTTGAGACATTCATTTTATATAGCAATTAGGTATTTCTTCTCTTTAAGAAAGCAAAACCTAGTTAATCTTATTACTCTAATTTCTATGACAGGTGTTATGTTTGGCACAATGGCTATGATTATTGTTCTATCTGTTTTTAATGGTTTTGATGAATTAATTCAAGATTTATTTAGAAATATAGATTCAGATTACCAAGTTGAATTAAAAGAGGGAACATTATTTACTATTGATGATAGTTTACTGCATCAAGTACAATCTATTGATGGTGTTAATGCTGTTTCAAAGGTGCTAGAGCAAAAAATGCTTGCACAATATGATGATTATCAATTGGTTGTTGGTGTGAAGGGTGTAGACGAAAACTTTCTTAACGTAACTAATATAGCTGATGAAATTTTCTCGGGAAAATATTTTTTCGAACAAAAAAACTTTTTGGTTGCTACAGGTTCTGTTTTTAATAATCTGTCATTAAAGTTATTAGATTTTGAAGAGCCTTTAAAATTATCATTTTTTAAATCCAGTCCTAATTTATTAACCACAAATGGTATTATTAGTCAGTCATTCTACTTGTCAGGAGTTTTTAGAGGGCAAGCAAAGTTGGGTAGTGGCGATATTATTTTAAGATTAAAAGATCTTCAAAAATTCACAGAACACCATAATAAAATTTCTGCATTAAATATAAGTGTGAAAAAACAATCCAATAACATTCAAAATAAAATACAATTAGTATTAGGGGAGAGATTTTTGATTAAAAATAGATTTCAACAAAGGCCCTTTGTTAATAAAATGATTAACTCAGAAAAGTTAATTGTGTATATAATATTTACGTTTATATTGTTAGTTTCTCTACTTAGTTTGGTCGCTAGTTTAATTGTTTTATTAATGCAAAAACAACAAGATATTCAAATTCTTTTTTCTTTTGGGCTGGGTATTCAAAGTGTGAAAAAAATTTTTTTAATGATTGGTTTTTTTATTGTATCCAGCGGATTAATTTTAGGAACTATTTTTGGCTTATTTTTTTGTTTTGCCCAAGATAAATTTCACTTAATAAAATTAAGCTCTTTAAATAATACTCTTATTAATTATTATCCTATTAAAATTGAATTGCAAGATATCCTTTTGATACAAATTATAGTTATTTTACTTGGTATAGTTACGACATATTTGACTACCTATAATAATCGGTTTTACCAGGTTTAATAATTTTTATAAATATTTTTGATTTCATGGATTTTTTGTACAATCTCATTATAGTCATTGAGTTGCACTAATTGAGATCTATAGTGTTTGATTTTAGGTAAATCTTTAAAGTAATTGGAGTAATGTCTTCGCATTTCTAATACCCCCAACTTTTCCCCTTTCCAATCGATGGACCATTTTAAGTGATTTAATACCATTTCAATTTTCTCATTAATTTTTGGTTCTTGAATTAATTTTCCAGATTTCAAAAATTCTTTAATTTTTTTAAATATCCAAGGGTTTCCAATGGCAGCTCTTCCAATCATGATTCCATCTACATTATATTTTTCTTTCTTTTTTTTAGCTGTTTCGGGGCATGTTACATCGCCATTCCCAAAAACAGGTATTTTCATTCTCGGGTTATCTTTCACTTCTCTGATTAATTCCCAATTTGCCTCTCCTTTATACATTTGTTTTCTAGTTCGTCCATGAATAGAAATAGCTTGTATACCGATATCTTGTAATCTTTCTGCTACTTCTACAATATATTTGCTTTTTTCATCCCAACCTAATCTAGTTTTGACTGTAACAGGTAGGTTAGTAGATTTTACAATTTCAGAAGTCATCTTTACCATTTTAGGAATATCTTGGAGAATAGCGGCACCCCCTCCTTTACAAGTAACTTTTTTTACAGGACATCCATAATTAATATCTATAATGTCTGGTTTTACACTAGTAGCAATTCTTGTTGCCTCTTTCATAGATTCAATATTGTTGCCGAAAATTTGAATGCCAATGGGTCTTTCAAATTCGAAAATATCTAGTTTCTGTACACTTTTTGAAGCGTTTCGAATAAGACCTTCAGACGAGATAAACTCTGTATACATGATATCAGCACCCCCTTCTTTACAGATTTTTCTAAATGGAGGATCACTAACATCTTCCATTGGGGCTAATAATAGTGGAAATTCTCCGATTTCTAAATCTCCAATTTTAACCATTGATGATTTATTTGAGTTCTTTACGTGTCGAGTAATTAATTTTATATGCTTGCGCTTTTCGTAATTCTTCTTTTATATCTGATATAATACCCATTTTTACATCAACATCTGCCTTGATAGATGTAGTAAGTAAGGGTATTTCTTCTTCTGCTCGACTTTCTCTCTCTGCAGCAATAAATGCCTGTATATCTGCTACATTAGCGTATGAATCATTAAGTTGGATTTTGGCTTTTGTTCCAAATTGTTTTTTTCTATTTAGACCTCTAGGAGATCCAATATATATGTAGGATACTAGTGATTTTCGTTCAAGTTTTTTTACTTCAGTAGCTTGAGGCAGTGTATTATCAACTAGCATTTCTGTTTCACGCATTACTGTAGTGACCATAAAAAAGAATAACAACATAAAAACGATATCTGGTAATGATGCTGTAGAAATTGGCGGAGTACCGTTTTTTTTATTTTTTTTGAATTTAGACATAGTTTTTTTATTAAAATTCACCAGGAGGTGCTTCAGATATTTTCATTGGATACATTTTGCGGATTTCCTTCTGCTTAGCTTTAGGTAACTCTGTATAATTTAGATTATACTTAGTTATTGCGGCTTCATTTCTTAGTTCATTGTAAGCAGCCGTAAGCTCATTTTGTACCGAAATATACATTTCATAAGAAGTACCTCTACTATTCACAAGTGATATAATCGCTTTTTCAGGGCTATCAGACAGCGAAGGGTCTTTGCCATTATTGTCAATAAAATTTCTAGCACCTTCCCTCAAATTCTCAATTTTCATTTCATTTTCTTCTACAAGTAATTTATCTTGTTTATTTACATAAACTTCATAAATATTACGTGCATTACCTTGCATGTCTTCAGGTTCTTGTTCTTCTGCGGTAGGAGGAAGTTTTCGGGCTATACCTGTATCTACATCCATTGTAGTAGTTACTAAAAAAAATATTAATAACAGAAAAGCGATATCGGCCATAGATCCTGCATTAATTTCGGGTGTAGACCTATTACTTCTTGCCATTTTTAAATAATTTATGTAGAAGTTCACTATATATAACCGCTCCAATAGCAATTAGAGAGAGTGTATAAAAAGTAATCAAGCATCCTCCAACAAATTTAGAAAGGCCGCCTGAAATTAAATCTCCATTACTATTAGTATAGTTTGGTAAAACTTCGCTAGATGATATTAATAATGATAAGCCTAAAATAACAAATAATGAAATTATAGGTAAAATCATTTTTGTTATTTTTCTAGGATTATTTTTCATTTGTAAAATTGGTGAAACGATACATGCTATTACAGTAATACCAATCATTAAGTAAGTTAAAATAAGTCCAAAATCAGTCATTTTATTTATAAATTTTAGTTTATTTATTATTGGCTAAAATATCGATTAGTGCAATTGATGCATCTTCCATTTTATTTACAATATCATCAATTTTAGATACTATGTAATTATAAAATACTTGTAAAATAATAGCAACAATTAAACCAAATACAGTTGTTAAAAGAGCTACTTTAATTCCACCAGCAACCAATGAGGGTGATATGTCTCCAGCTGCCTCTATTGCATCAAATGCTCCAATCATACCAATCACAGTCCCCATGAAACCAAGCATTGGGGCTAAAGCAATAAATAATGAAATCCAAGTTGTGCCTCTTTCAAGCAGTCCCATTTGGACCGATCCATATGCGATTATTGATTTTTCAACTGCGTCGATTCCATTATTTGATCTTTCTAAGCCTTGATAGAAAATACTAGCTACAGGTCCTCTGGTTTTTTTACAAATGTCTTTAGCCTTTTCAACACCTCCCTTCTTTAATGCATCTTCAATTGAGGTTAAAAGTTCTTCATTATTGGTTGAGCCCGCAGCATGTAAATAAAGAATTCTCTCAATGCATAGTGCAAGTCCTAAAATTAATGTTAATAGTACTATCCCCATGAAACCAGCACCTCCTTCAATAAATTTTGTTTTTAAAATTTGGTGAAATGAAGGAGAACTTTCAGGATTATCTTCATTAATATTCGGAACAATATCTATATCACCATCATTATTTTCTGTGCTTGTATCATTATTTTCTTGCAGAATGGTATCATTATTTTCCGCAATTGTTGTGTCTGTTGCCATATCTTGAGCATAGCTTATTTGACATAATAATAGGGAAGTGATTATAAAAAATAGGAATCTTGAATTCATTGTATTCAGTTTTAGTTAATTTTTATTTCTATAGTGTATGAAAAACTTCAGTATTTGCGGAGAGAAAGGGATTCGAACCCCCGATATGTTGTCCATATACACGCTTTCCAAGCGTGCGCCTTAAGCCACTCGGCCACCTCTCCTGACTACACTTTGTTTAATCATTCGCCACGAAATTACAAAAAAAAACAAATTACAGCCAATTATAAACCATATATTATAATTGTCAACTAATTAAATTTCAATTACAATTCGTTAAAAAAAATTTTATTAATGTTGTCATTTGTTATTTGAGCAACATCTTCTAGGGTAGTGTTTTTTATTTCTGCAATTTGATTGGCAATTATTGTAAGAAATTTCGGCTCATTTCTTTTGCCCCTAAATGGGTGTGGTGCTAAATAAGGGGCGTCAGTTTCTAGCACTATATGTTTGAGATTAATTTTTTTCAATATGTTTTTTAAATCAGAGTTTTTAAATGTTAAAACCCCGCCAATTCCTAAATAAAAACCTAAATCAATAATTTTTTTAGCCTCTTCATATGTGCCAGAAAAACAGTGAAAAATACCTGTCATTTGTGAAGATTTTTCATCATGTATAATTTTAAACACATCGTTAAATGAGTTCCTAGAATGTATGATAATAGGTAGGTTATGCTTTTCCCCAAAGTTTATTTGTAGTTTAAATGCATGTTTTTGTTGTTCAAAGAATGACTTATCCCAATACAAATCAATACCCACTTCTCCAATAGCAACAAAATTATGTTGCTTAATGTTATGATATAATAACTCTATTTCTGACAAGTAATTTTCTTTTACACTACATGGATGTAACCCAATCATTGGGTGTAAATTGGTATATTTTTCACAAAGTGAGAGTAATTTGGGCAAGGATGTACTATCTATATTTGGAAGTAAAAAACGATTTATTTTGTTCTTTTTTGCTTGGTCAAGAACTGTATTAAGATCATTGTCAAAATCTTTTGAATATAGATGAATATGTGAATCAGTTAGCATAATTTGTTAAATTTAAAATTTTATTTTACCACTACTATTCTTTTTATGTTATATTTTTAATTATGAAAAAAATATTAATTATAAGATTAAGTTCGATAGGTGATATTGTTTTGACTTCACCGATTTTAAGATGCTTAAAATCACAAGGTTTGGTAGAGTTACATTATTTAACAAAGCGGCCTTATAGAATGCTTTTATCTAACAATCCACATATTGACAAAATAATTTTTTTCAAAAAAATCAAATCTACTATTAGTGATTTAAAAAACGAAAAATATGACTTAATTATAGATTTGCATAATAGTATTAGATCATTTTGGATTAAATTAAATTTAAGTGTGCCCACTGTTACATATCAAAAGAACATATTAGCACGATTTATGTTTATTCACTTTGGAGTTCTCTTCACAAAACATCATGTTGTTGATGGATATTTTGGTTCTATTAAAAAACTAGGAGTTTTAAATGATTCCAAAGGGTTAGAGTATTTTTTGTCACCGGATGTAAAAGTCCCATTTAATATCGAACAAGATTTTATTTGTTGGTGTATTGGTGCTAGTTATGAATCAAAAAAACTCTCATTAGAACAAGTTGTTAATGTATGCAATAATACTTTAAAATCAATAGTATTAATTGGGGGGAAGGGTGAATATGAGATGGGTAAACAGATTGTTGCTCAAACAACAAACTCTAATGTTTTCAATTTTTGTGGATTACTGTCATTAGACCAATCATCATTACTTATCAAGAAAAGTAGTCTAGTGCTTACTAATGACACAGGTATGATGCATATAGCGGCTGCATTTAAAAAGCGAATTATATCATTTTGGGGTTGTACTAAGCCAGATTTAGGTTTTTGGCCTTATTTGAACAATCCTAAACCAGTTAATTTAATTTATATGCCAGGCAACCGTCCATGTTCAAAACATGGCAAGTATTGTCGAATAACTAAATACGGATGCGTTAAAAAAATAAAATCTCAATTGATACAGAAAGAAGTAGAGAAAATTTTAAGAGTGATTTAGTTTTGATTTAAAATCCAAGCACTTGATAATTGTTTTTTTACATTACCTAAAATAGCATGTGCTTCTTCTTCAGTAAAAAAACTATCTACAGAAACTCTAATTAATCCATTTTCATTTTTTTCTATTATTTGAGCATTAGTGAATCCTCTGGTTTTTAATTGTTTAGATAGTGCTTGGGCGTTGTTTAAGTCTGAAAAACTACCTACAATAATGTGGATTTTTTTTCTATTTAATTGTATATTTTCAGATGATGGTGTACTAATATCATTTTCAATTGTTTTCTTTTCAGGAGTGCTAAGGCTGTGAATAGCATTAATAAATCTCTTTCCAACATTTTCATCTAATTCAATCTCTTGACTATTATCTTCTAATTCTTCTTCAGGATTACTATTTGCAATTATATATGGATCGATATATGTTTCTTCTAATACAAGAGTTGCTTCTCTCATTCTTCCACGTTTTGTTAATACCATGACTTTATCAGATTGTGAGACTAGTTCGCTATATACTTCTATGATTTTATAGCAGTCATCGTATTCTGTTTCAGAAACGTTTAGAAAGCACACTTGTCTTTGTGTTCTATCTTTTTCGTCTTTCCAAATTTTTATTTGAACATCTCTCCCAAAACCTAATTTGAAACATTTTTTCGTTGCAATATGATAATTAGTCCCATTTATTTTATACAAATCAAAGTCTACTTGTGAGACTTGTACGTTATATATGCCAGGTGTTTCCTTTCCAAGACGATCGTTTTTATTTTCAAATGTAGGCCTTGGTTGATAATTGTTATTATTAATTGGGTTTAAGTCAAATACTAATAGATTATCTATTCTTTCATTGGTTAATGAAAAGATAGAAAGACATATTAAAATCAAAATTGCTGCAGCTGATGCAAGATTATAATTTGATGCTTTAGGTTCCTTTTTTAATTTAGATATTTGAAAACTTGAAAGTCCATATGCCTTGGTATTAAAATTTAAAGATGTGTTAGGCTGAAACTCAATATTACCTGATTTATTTTCATATAGTTCTCCTACATTTTTGAAGTGTATTACTTGATGTCTTTTTAATTTTAGTTTTGACTTTTGGCTAAATTTTAATATTTCGACACATGCTTCATTGTATCCAATATCTTCAACAGTCATTAAATAATTAGCTAATAAGCCATCATTATCAGTTAGTTTACTGTTAAAAGAAATAGATTTCGATGGTGGATAAATAGTGTTATTTATCTCATTTATATATGCTGGTTTATAATTAAGAACAAAACCTCCTAATCCTGTTATTATCACACAGTCATTGTGTTTTAAAATTTCAAAAATATGTTGCTCAATGGGTTTTTTCATTTTTACAGCATGGATTACATTAAATATAAAAAATAAAATCTCTTTTAAATCTACTATTTAATTATTTTTTTAAAACTTTTTTCACATCATCAATTGTATTAATTGATATTAAGTCTTCCGTTATAGTTTTGCAATGAATAATATAGTTGTTTTTTAACCATCTCAGTTGCTCTAGAGACTCATCTATTTCAATTTGCACTTCCTTAAGTTTTGCTAATTCTAGTAAAGTCTTTTTTTTATAAGCGTAAATTCCTATATGTTTATACAATATGTCTTTGGTGTTAAATTTACTATGAAATCTTGAAAATGTATTTGCCATAGAATCTTTATTCACACTTACTTTTACCACATTGGTATCATTAAATTCTAATTTCTTAATAGGTGATACTAATGTGGCTATTTGCACATTGCTATTCATTAATTTAATAATTGCTTTAAAGTGTTTCTTTCTAAGAAAAGGTTCATCACATTGGATATTAATTACAAGGTCATGATTGTTAATATTTTTATGAAGTTGTTTAATCACATCAATACATCTTTCTGTTCCATTTTTATTTTTCTCAGAGGTTATAATTATTTCAGCATTAAAATTGTTAGCAGTATCCTGAATTAATTTAGAATCAGTTGCAATATATATTTGATCAAATAGTGATGACTTTTTAACAGCTTCATATGTGTGTTCTAACAGGGTTTTATTATTAAATTCGAGCAAGGGTTTGTTAACAAGTCGTTTAGACTGTAATCTAGCAGGAATTATACCAATTATTTTCATAGCTATATTTTGGCACTAATTTTCAGTGTATATGCTCTTGGTGGCCCTAAATCTGCAGGCCTAGTTTGATATTCTCGATTTAAAAGGTTATCTATAATAAGTGATAAAGTTACATCTTCATTAAGATGAATACCAAATCTATAGTCTAGAATTAAATCTCCCTCAAGCATTCTTTCTCGAGAATCAAGAACACCCAAGTTTATTATTTCATCAATCCCGACATCAATCCCCCCTTCGTTGAATGCAGAACTACCAAAAACTAAATCCATATTTTTCATCATGCTGTTGTATCTTGTACTTAGACCTGTCATAAACATTCCATAATCTAAATTTATATCAAATTTCAAAATATTTTCATGACGATATTTAAGTATGTTTTCCTCTGTGTAATAACTTGATTCAACATAGTTAATAGTATTTCCATCTTGAAGCCCTCCAACATATTCATAATAATCTTCTTCGGGATTTACAATAACAGGATTGACCTTGGTATAGCTAGCTAGCAAGCTTACATCTACATTGCCAATTTTTCCTTCCCCCATTGCTGATATTTCAAATCCTGTAATTCTAGTTTCCCCAATATTAATGCATTTAAAACCAAAGCCATATAAATTATCATCGAATTCATCTGCTGTCACACTACCGTCATTATTTGAGTCAACACCCATGGGCCCCCAACCTCCAAAGGTAAATTCGATCATATCGTCATAATACATGATAAATCCTGCAATATCTAACATACCTTTCCATTCTCCAATTTGTAATAATTGCTTTAATCCTATTTCTGAACTCCAACCAGATTCTGGTTGTAAATCTGGATTAGGATAAACGTATACTGGGTCAAAATCTGTTTTAACAAAAAGTTCCATAATTGTAGGGTACCTATATCCTTGACCAAATGAAGATCTTACAAAGGTGCCATCAAATAGTTGATAATTTAAACCACTTCTAATTACAGGGACTAGTTGGTGATCATTTTGAAAAATTAAGTGTTCGAGTCTAACACCAATTGAAAGATTAATTCTTTGATATTTAGCATCTATTTGAGAATAACCACTATAGTTGAATAATTGTTTAATTCTAGATGTGCCCAACTCACCGTAAATTTCATCATAATTACCTTTAATATAATTAGATGATAGTCCTGTTGTAGAAACTATTTTTGCTTCATTTTCTAAATTGAAGGTTTTTTGAAATTGATATTCTTGGAAAAACACGTTAGAATATCCTATTTCATTATTATGAGGTTGATAATCATCTCTAAAAAAACGTGATTTATAAGAATGTTGGGTATTATTATTAGAGTTAATATATTTTATAAAAGGGTCGATATTAAACATCATTTGGTTAAATCTAACAGGCTTATCCCCATCAGTGACACCTATGGGGGTGTAACCAACTGAGTCATGTTGAAAAATTAATGACTCATATGTGTCTGAAAAAACTAAGTTCCCATTAATTCCGTATGATAATCCACTAATGTTTTGAGCGTTATGATTTATATTGAAATTAAATCTTCCCCTTTTTTCACTAACAGGAATTTCCTCCCCGTATCTGTGATGTGTAGAGTCAGTAACAAAGCCTCCTTTAAAACCATCATTAGCATAAACATTTCCTCCAACCACTATTCCAGTATTAGTCTTTTTTTCCGCATAATTAAATGACATTCCATGAAACCGTCTTATGTTATTTCCCCACCAATGTAATCCTTCTCGTCTGGGTTTATCGTATTGTCCTGAAAATAACGATATTTTTGTCTCAGGTGCACCTTTAGGATAAGATGTTCTTACGTTAATAACTCCATTCATTGCAGAAGATCCAAAAAGAACTGACGATGCACCTTTAATAACCTCAATTTGGGATATGTTTTCCATTGGAATCATATTCCATTGGACAGTCCCTCTATCACCACTTAGAATAGGCATGTCATCAATCATCACTAAAACTCTACTTCCTGTATTATAACTCCAGCCACTTCCCCCTCTAATATTTGCTTGTCCATCTACAACTTGTACTCCAGGGCTTTGGTTCATGAGTATTTCTAAATCTGTGGTATTTTTGTTTTCAATTAGTGTTGGTTTAATAACATCCATAGAAACGGTTACTTCCTCTAATTTTTGTTCAAACTTTCCAGCAGAGACTACTACCAAATCTAATTCTTTAGATGTGTTTGATAAATAAATATTTTGATTAATTTTTTCATTAGGTGCTATATTAATTTCTAGACTATATGTTTCATAACCTAAGTATTGAAAGACAATATTATGTTTCCCCGGTTTTAATGATATATTATAATCACCGTCAATATTACTAGTGGTTCCTTGATTGTTTCCAAATAATATGTTAACGCCGACTAAAGGAGATTTATCATTTGTGTCTAATATTTTTCCTGAGATAGTGCTTGTTTGTGATGATCCTATATAATGTATTAATAATAATAGAATCAAGAAGCGAAGTCTTGTGTTCATAAGTTTGAATTAGATTTCTGGTAAATATAGTCATATTTTAAACTTTTTTAATTTACATTCGTTTTTTCAAAAATATAATTAGATTTGTCTCAGATAACTTAGTTTAAAATAATATTATTATGTCAGAAATAAGCGACTTTCTTCAATCTGTAAAATTGAATAATAATAATGAACCGGAATTTATCCAGGCAGTGGAAGAATTTTTACATTCTGTTATACCTTTTGTGAAAAACAATAAAAAGTATCAATTAGGGAACTTGTTAAATAGAATAATTGAGCCAGAGCGAGTGGTTATTTTTAGAGTTCCCTGGTTAGACGATAAAGGTAAAGTCCAAGTTAATAGGGGCTATAGAGTAGAATTTAATTCAGCAATTGGCCCTTATAAAGGAGGGTTGAGATTTCACCCAACCGTTAATCTGTCAATTCTTAAGTTTTTGGGTTTTGAACAGATATTTAAAAATGCATTAACAGGACTACCAATGGGTGGGGGTAAGGGTGGATCAGATTTTAATCCAAAAGGCAAGTCAGACAATGAAGTTATGAAGTTTTGTCAATCATTTATGTTAGAATTATCTCGTCATATAGGTCCAAATACAGATGTGCCAGCAGGGGACATCGGTGTTGGTGCTAGAGAAATAGGCTATATGTTTGGACAGTACAA
>NZUB01000042.1 GCA_002696965.1 Flavobacteriales bacterium
TATAGGTTCCATATTTAAAAATGGTTTAATATTTAATGGTAAAAAATACCGAACCATAGAAGAAAATGAATTACTTAATCTTATCTTCTTGAAAGTCAATGAGTTAAAAAAACGAACAATAAAAAAAGCGGGCAAAAATACCCGCTTGTCTAGTTATGCTCCCCCTCTAGGACTCGAACCTAGGACCCTCTGATTAACAGTCAGATGCTCTAACCAACTGAGCTAAGGAGGATTTTTACTATATTGAGACAGCAAATATAAAAAATTATTAAATTTTGTGTAGTTTCGAAACTAATTTTATTTTAATTATATGAGTTTACTTATTGTTGGAACAGTTGCTTTTGATGGTATTGAAACACCATACGGCAAAGTGGATAGAATTTTAGGAGGATCTGCAACATATATTGGTATAGCTTCTTCTTATTTTAATAAAAAATCTAATCTTATTTCAGTAGTCGGGGGTGATTTCCCTAAAGATAATATTAACCTTCTAATTGCGCATGGAATTAATTGTGATGGACTAGAAATTATAAAAAATGAAAAAACATTTTATTGGTCTGGTAAATATCATGAAAACATGAACCTCAGAGACACCCTAGCAACACATCTTAATGTCCTTGAAAATTTTGAGCCCAAGATACCTGATCAGTATCAAGATTGTAAATATCTTATGCTTGCTAACCTCATGCCGTCTATACAATTAGATGCAATACAGAAATTAGAGTCTAAACCACATCTAGTTGTAACTGATACAATGAATTACTGGATGGATAATTATTTAAGTGATCTACATGTTGTAATTTCAAAAACTGATGTATTAATAATAAACATTGAAGAAGCATTACAATTATCAAAGTCTAATAATTTAATTGATGCGGCTACCAAAATACAAACAATGGGGCCAAAATTTGTAATAATAAAAAAGGGTGAATTCGGGGCTAGTTTATTTAGTAATAATCAATCTTTTAATTGCCCAGCTTTTAATTCTTTAAAATGTTTAGATCCAACTGGAGCTGGAGATACGTTTGCTGGAGCATTTATCGGATATCTTAATCATACAAATAATATATCATTCAACAACATGAAAAAGGGGGTAATTCGAGCATGTGCAATGGCTTCTTTTTGTGTAGAAAATTTTGGTGTACAAAATATCATCAATCAAACTCCGGAGAATATTAAAGAAAGAGTAACTTTTTTAGAGAAAAACAACCTTTAGTCAAAAAGACCCCTTTGTATATTTTTAGATTTCTCATAACCTAAATCTATTTTTAAAACTTGGGATTTTGATGCAATTACAGCAAGTTCGTCACATCTTTCGTTTTGTATATGCCCTGCATGCCCCTTAACCCAAATAAACTTCACCTTGAGGGTGTGATAAATTTGTAAAAAGCGTCTCCATAAATCAGGGTTCTTTTTTTTTATAAAATTTTTTTTTTCCCAATTAAACACCCATCCCTTATTAACTGCTTCTACCACATATTTAGAATCTGAAAAAACTGATATATCATGACTTTTTTTCTTAATCGATTCAAGACCTACAATAACGGCTAACAATTCCATTCTATTATTTGTTGTTAGTTGAAACCCCTCAGATATTTCTTTGATATTTCCCTTATACTCTAATATAATTCCATAGCCCCCTGGACCAGGATTACCTCTAGCTGAGCCATCAGTGTATATATTAATCCTATTCATTTAATATGCTTTCTATAATTTTTGGGAAAAACTTTTTTTCTAATTTATGTACTTTCTTTGCAATTCCCTGTATCGTATCATATTTATTTAATCGGCATTTTGCTTGAAAAATTATTGTTCCATCATCATACTTTTCATTAACAAAATGTATAGTGATGCCTGTTTCAGTATCTTTTGCATCAAAAACTTTTTTGTGAACATGGATTCCATACATCCCCTTACCACCATATAGGGGAAGTAAACTGGGATGAATATTAATGATTTTTTTAGGATAAGCAATGATCAATTTTTTAGGTATTTTTAGTAAAAATCCGGCTAATACAATAAAATCTATTTCACACTTTTTCAGCTCTTTTAACACATGCCCATTATAAAGTTCTTTTGGTGAAAAGAAAAAAGTCTGAGTATTATGTTTACTGGCCCTTTTAAACACATTTGAATCTTTTTTATTGGAGGCAATAAGTTTTATTCTTAATTTAAGATGGTTTTTAAAATATTTGATAATATTTTCTGCATTTGTCCCATTTCCAGATGCAAATACAGCTATTTTAATCATTAAAAATATAGTTAAAATGTTGAAAACCCTGTAAATAACCTAGTTTTTTTATTGATTTATAAATAGATAAATTATATATCTTTACTAGGTAAATTAATTTAAAATTTTAACTAAAAATACACAATTATGTCTGAAATATCATCAAAAGTAAAAGCAATTATAGTCGATAAATTGGTAATAGATGAAAGTGAAGTAACTGATGAATCTAATTTCATGTCTGATTTGGGTGCAGACTCACTAGATACAGTAGAGTTAATTATGGAATTTGAAAAAGAATTTGACCTACAAATACCCGATGACGAGGCTGAAAAAATCACAACTGTTGGAGATGCAATCGCATATATAACAAGTAAAACATCTTAATATATATTATGAAACTTAACAGAGTTGTTGTAACTGGAATAGGTGCACTAACTCCTATTGGTAATACTATTGACACATTTTGGAAAGGGTTGGTTAATGGAGAGAGTGGGGCTGCAAAAATCACACATTTTGATCCTGATAATTTTAAAACACAATTTGCCTGTGAATTAAAAGATCTTGACTTAAATAGTCATTTTGATAAACGAGAAATTCGAAAATATGATGATTATACAACATATGCATTAATAGCCGTAAAAGAAGCTATTCAAGATTCTAATCTTAATTTAAATAAAATCGATAAAAATTTAGCTGGTGTAATTTGGGGTTCCGGTATTGGTGGTATAAAAACCTTTTCTCAAGAGGTTGAAAACTATGTAGTAAATAAAAAAATACCGCGTTTCAATCCATTTTTTATTCCTAAAATGATTGCTGATATTGCAGCTGGTATTATATCAATTCAATATGGACTGAAAGGGCCAAATTTTGCAACAGTATCTGCGTGTGCCTCATCATCACATGCAATTATAGACTCTTTTAATTATATTCGATTAGGTAAGGCAAATTTATTTGTCTGTGGTGGGTCTGAAGCATCTATTCATCCTGCTGGTGTAGGGGGGTTTAATGCACTCAGAGCTTTATCTACCAATAATGAAAACCCGTCAAAAGCATCTAGACCCTTTGATGCTGGGCGAGATGGATTTGTCTTAGGCGAAGGCGCTGGGGCTTTAATACTAGAAAATTATGACCACGCTATACAACGGGGGGCAAAAATTTATGCAGAGGTTGTGGGGGGCGGAATGTCCGCAGATGCCTATCATATAACAGCTCCACACCCTGAAGGTGCTGGCGCTATAAATGTGATGAAACAGGCCCTATCGGATGCCAACATTGAGCCGTCTAATATAGATTATATTAACGTACACGGAACATCTACTCCTCTTGGAGATATTTCTGAAATGAAAGCAATTCATAGCGTATTTAAAGAAAATATTTATGATTTAAATATTAGCTCTACTAAATCGATGACAGGTCATCTACTTGGTGCAGCTGGTGCTATTGAAAGTATTGCGTCAATTTTAGCAATGCATTTTAAAATAGTGCCGCCCACTATTAATTTAGACGCATTAGATCCTGAGCTAGATAAAAAAGTTAACTACACTGCTAATACTGCACAAGAAAAAAATATTCACTATAGCCTGTGTAACACTTTTGGTTTTGGTGGGCATAATGCCTCACTAATATTTAAAAAAATTTAATAAAGCTGGTACTTGATATCATGATTGGTTAATTAAAATTACATATATGAAATTTCAATTGTCAACTCTTGATTATAAAGAAAAATATAATTTATTGGCTTTTAGATGTAGTGTAGAAGACTATCGCCTAGCATATTTTTTGAACAAATACCCTAACTTCTTGTTTCAAAGGATGCCCAAAGATTTACATTGTGTCATTAATGGAAAAAATATTTATTTTTCAACCTTTGAAGACAATAGTTTAGATTATGAAAAATCTTGCTATTTAATTAGTAATAAATCTTTATATAGAGAACAATTGGATACTAATAATTTATTTAATTCTGGATTATTTGTGAATACTGCGTTTTTAATACCGGAATTAAGTAAATTTGATTTCTTTCTCAAGCTTATTGGTATATGGAAAAAAAGCGAAATAAAAACTATTTCTAAAAATCTTAATAAGATAACAGAAATAGAATCTAAAACTCATATTGATTTAAATAAATTAAAATCTATTAATAATCTAGTGTTTTAATAATGATTGAAAAAAAATATAGACTAAAGCGAACAAAAATAGTTGCCACTATCGGCCCAAACTCCTTGTCTAAAAAAAAGATTAAAAAAATGATTCTAGCGGGACTAAATGTGTGTCGCATTAATTTCTCTCATTGTAATCATGAAAATGCTCTAAAAATTGTAACTACTGTAGCTGAATTAAATTTAGAACTTAATACCCATGTTGCTATCATGGGAGATTTGCAAGGACCTAAACTTCGAATTGGATTAGTAGAAAATAATAGCTTTCTTCAAAAGGGAGACATGGTTGTAGTAAAACACGGGCATAATAAATCCAATCAAAAGGAAATATTTGTGAATTACAAAAGTATTAGTCATGATGTAAAATGTGGGAATAAGATTTTACTTGATGATGGGAAAATTGTATTAAAAGTAATGCATAAAAAAAATGATATCCTTGATTGTTGTATTATGCAGGGTGGGGAACTTAAAGCAAACAAAGGTTTAAATCTCCCAAATACTCACATATCTATTCCAACGATTACCAATAAAGATAAAATAGATCTTGATTTTTGTATAAAAAACAAAATAGAATGGATTGCCTTATCATTTGTTAGAAATGGACAAGATATTTTAGATCTAAAAGAGATTCTAAAAAAGACACGTTCACAATCTAGAATAATTGCCAAAATTGAAAAGCCTGAAGCAATAAAAAATTTAAATAATATCATTAAACATACTGATGCGTTAATGGTAGCTAGAGGTGACTTGGGTGTAGAGGTGCCAACACAAAAAGTGCCTGTTTTACAAAAAAAAATTGTTCGTGCTGCACGAAGAAATGCTAAACCTGTAATCATTGCTACACAAGTAATGGAAAGCATGACTGAAAATCTTGCGCCTACTAGAGCCGAAACAAATGATGCCGCTAATGCTGTTTTTGATGGTGCTGATGCGCTAATGCTCTCTGGAGAAACATCTGTTGGTAAATACCCCACGAGAGTAGTCCGAATAATTTCAAAAATTATTTTAGATGTTGAGGCATCTGACGAAAGAAAACATTTTAATAAGTTTTTACCATTAAAATCTAACCCTCGATATATTTCGGATTCAATTTGTTATCAAGCATCTGAAATTGCTAATCAAGTAGAAGCAAAAGCAATTTTAGCATTTACTGCTTCTGGTTACAATGCACAAAAAATTTCTTCCAACCGACCTAATGCCCATATATGTGTTTTTACCTATAATCGACAACTACTCAATACATTAAGCTTAATGTGGGGAGTATTTGGTTTTTATTATAATAAATTTGATAGTACTGATAATACTATAGAAGAGACTCAACTTATTTTAAAAAAATCTAAAATAATTAAGTCTGGTGATTTTGTAGTTAATATTGCAAGTATGCCAATTAAAGCAAAGGGAATGACAAATATGTTAAAGCTAGAAAAAATTGGTTAAGAATTAACTTAGCCCTTGAAATTGTTTTAAAAACCGAATGTCATTCTCGAAAAATAGTCTTAAATCATCTATTTGATATAATAACATTGCTATTCGTTCAATACCCAATCCAAAAGCAAATCCGGAATATATTTTAGGGTTTATATTAACGTTTTCTAATACATTTGGGTCAATCATGCCACAGCCCATTATCTCTAACCAACCAGTCCCTTTTGTTATACGATAGTCCGATTCTGAATTTAAACCCCAATAAATATCTACCTCTGCGCTTGGCTCGGTAAATGGGAAAAAAGATGGTCTAAATCTTGTTTTTACATCTTCACCAAATAAACTTTTTAAAAAATATGTAATCATTTTTTTCAAATCTGAAAAACTTATATCATGATCAATATATAGTCCCTCAATCTGATGAAAAAAACAATTTGCACGAGCAGAAATATCCTCTTTTCTATAAACTCTTCCAGGAGATATAATTCTAATGGGGGGTTCCGTTTGATTCATGTATCTAATCTGCACAGAAGATGTATGTGTGCGCAATAACATGTCTGGGTTAACAGAAATGAAAAAAGTATCTTGCATGTCTCTTGCTGGATGATTTTTAGGCATATTTAGAGCAGAGAAATTATGCCAATCATCTTCTATTTCTGGGCCATCAGAAATGATAAAACCAACCTTTTCAAAAATACTTATAATCTTTCTCTTTACTTGTGATAAGGGGTGTAGTGAACCAACTGGCTCGTAGCTAGAAGGAAGAGTAATATCAATTTTTTTTGATTGTTTGCTTAAATTATCATTCTTATCAATCTTTAATGTTTGTGACTTTTCAGTAATAATTTTTTTTAAATTATTTAATAATGGACCCAATTCTCTTTTTTTTGCACTCTCAAGAACTTTAAACTCATTAAATAATTGATTTAGCAGGCCTTTTTTACTTAAGTATTTTTTATGAAAAATAGTGGCCTCTTCAATACTTGAAATAGTTATACTATTAATGTCATGTATATATTTATTTATTTTTTCCTGCATTTATAATATATTTGCTTGTATCCAAATTTACATCTTAATTAAAGAATTAACAATATGATTGTATCTAAAATAAATAAAACCCTTCTTATTTTATCTGTGTTTTTTTTAACTCAATGCTATACCGAGCCCTTTTTTGAATTAACTGTACAAGTGTTCGATGGTAATCTTAATCCCGTTCCTGATACAGAAGTAAAAATAGAAATAACAGACATCGAAAACGGAAATCTTGTTTCGGGTTCCATTATTACTCAATCTGGCACAACAGGATTAGATGGTCGTGTCTCCTTTAGTTTTGAAAATAAGGCTTTTGTTACTGCACGAGCTTGTTTGAATACATCATCCGGCCAATCATCAATATATATGTGTAACGAAAGTAATGTGTATCTAGAAGAAAACACTAATAAAGATTTGTCATTAATGTTGCAAGCCAACAACTGTGCATATTGTAACCTATAGAGATATTCCTGATTCTGTAAAATATAAAACTGCTGACTCTTTCAATAAGCGTGTTTGCTCATCAGGCTTCAAAGCTGGAACCTGACTCTTGGTTTCCCAATGAGGCCATCCATCTTCATCTTTACCTGCAAACTCATAATAACTATACCGACTTAATAATTTACATATTGCAATATGTAATAAATTAACTTTTTCTTCTTTTGTAAAGTCCCGATAACCTTGGCCCAGCTCATTTACTCCAATTAAAAATAAAACAGCCTGTAAGTCAAGTTTTTGACCATCCCCAAACCGTTCAGTTATATATTGAATTAACGTATCCCATTGATTCTGTAATAATTTTGATTGATTTCGATTCATATTAATAATCTTCATTATTAATTTTTAGTAAATCTTTTGTTGGTTCTAAATAATTATTTTTAAAGAACTCAAGCATTGCACCGCCACCAGTAGATACATAACTAAATTGCTGTTTAAGGCCGAAACGAGCAACATCTGACACCGTGTCTCCTCCACCAATAAGACTATAAGCGCCTAAATGTGTTGCACTAGCAATTAAATTAGCTATTTTTTTTGTGCCTTGAGAAAATTCTTCTATTTCAGCTATTCCCATTGGACCATTCCATAGAATTAATTTTGAATCTAGTATATATTTTTCAAATATCTGCATAGTCTGAGGACCAATATCTACCCCCATGCAGTTCGATGGAATTTTATCGATTTTTTTAATACTTATATTGCTCCGATTTTTAATACTGTCGGTAACTACACAATCTATTGGCAAAATAATATTTGTGTTATTTTGGTCTGCTTGCAATAAAAAATCTGTCACAACATCTAGCTCTTCGTCCAAACACAATGATTCTCCTATGTCTCCGCCATTTTTTTTAACAAATGGAAATGCCATTCCCCCTCCAATAAGTATATTATCGGCAATACCTAAAAAGGTTTTTAATATATGGATTTTTGAGCCTATTTTAGATCCGCCAACTAATACCGTAAATGGTGTCTTTGGGTTGTTTTTCAATGCTGTTAATTCTTTTATTTCTTTTGACAACAAAAAACCTTTATATTTTTTTTTAAAAAATGAAAGTATTCCAAATGTGGAAGCGTGATATCTATGTGAAACGCCAAATGCATCATTTACATAAATGTCTCCATGCCTTGATAAATTTTCAGCAAAAACCTTATCATTATTTATTTCACCAGAGTAGAAACGTAAATTTTCTAATAAAACAACATCTGGTTGATCATCTAGATTAATTTGACTAGTTAGCCAATCTTTATAAAAAAAAACATCTCGCTTTAACAGCCCTGACAATGGTTTAACCAAAATCTTAAGCGAATATTTTGAACTTTCCGCCTTTGGCCTGCCTAAATGAGACATTAAAACAACCTGTTTGCCCAAGTTTAAAAAAAAATTAATTGTTGGAATAGTGGCTTGTATTCTTGTTAAATCACTTATAACACCATTGTTTATGGGGACGTTATAGTCGACTCTCATTAATACTCTTTTTATGGATTTAAAATTGTCAGCCATGCGATAATCATAATATTAAGGTTTAAAATTAATATAATTCAAGAATAATTATATCTAGTTTTAACAAATCTTATTTTGTAAATTTAAACATCATGTTATTTATAAACGTTTTAGGACATAATGCTATTAAAGAAATTTTAATAAAAGAAGTGTCCAATAGTCGCATTCCACATGCACAGTTATTTAATGAAGATTCCGGGGTTAGTTCACTTCCTATGGCATTGGCATTTTCTATGTACTTGTTTTGTGAAAATAAAAGCTTGTCTGACTCGTGCGGAACTTGTGCTAGTTGTAAAAAAATGCTCAAACTAGTTCATCCTGATATACATTTTTTTTTCCCAAGTAAAAGTGCCGGATCTATAAAGTCTGGAAGTAAAGAATCGTTCCCTGAATTCCAAAAACAATTATTAAATAATCCATATTTTACTGAATCTGAATGGTATGTGTCTAATGGCATGAAAAAGTCCGGTGAAATCAGAGTGTCTGATGCGCGCGTTATCAATAAAATTGCCAATTTAAAATCATATGAAGGTGGGTTTAAAATTTTTATTATTTGGCATGCCGAAAAAATGAATACAGAAGCAAGTAACAAGTTGCTCAAGAATATTGAAGAACCTAATTCAAATACTATATTTATATTAATTACTAAATCTGCTAACTTGTTGCTTCCTACAATTAAATCCCGATTACAAACCAAAGTTTTTAAAAAATTAACAATTGATACTTTAAAAGAACGTATTAATCAATTATATCCTGAGCTGCATGATGAATATATTAATGCCAAAATAGAAGCTCTAGATCATAATTATAATAATATTATTCAACAACTTTCAGGTCTGATAGAACCACATAATAATTATAATATGTTTGTTGAGTGGGTACGTCTATGTTTTCTTTCAATAAAGAAACAACAAATCTCCGATTTAGTTGAGTGGTGTAATAATAGCGCTAGTTTGGAAAAATCTAAACAATTAGATTTTATAAAAACGTCTTTAGAGCTATTTAGATGCGGATACTTGTTAAAGTATCACCCAGGTATTAGATTGCCAGAGATAAACAGTGCTAATTTTAATTTTGGTAAATTTGCCCAGCGCATAAAGAGTAATAATATTATTGAACTTGCTAAATTGCTTAATGATGCATTCTATTCACTAGAACGACATGCCAATTCAAAAATATTGTTTTTAGATTTATCATTTTCAATTGGTAAATTATTACATAAATAATCACAACATGACTAATTATTATAAATACTTGCTGATCATTTTTATTATTTTTTTTGTGGTAAGTTGCCAAAATAAAAAAACATTTATTTATAAATTTAATAATGAGCAGTGGGACATTCAACAAGATACTATTATGTTCATTTATAATGCGAATAAAGTAGAAAGCTCTTATAATGTTTCTCTTTTCTTTCGTAATAACATAAATTACCCATATCGAAATATTTATATGTTTATTGATATTCTACATAATCATGATATTATACAAACCGACACATTACAATACGCAGTTACAGATAAATATGGCCGTTGGTACGGAAAGGGAATTGGAGACACAAAAGATAATTATTTTTTATTTGAACAAAATATAAAATTTCAAAAGGTGGGAGCTTACACTTTTAACATAACACATGGCATGAGAAATAACCCTTTGATTGGTTGTGAAAAAATTGGGCTTAAAATATCTGAAAATGATTAACAAAAAAATTAATTGGCTAAATCGAATTATTAAGTATAGTGTATTAAGCATGATATGCGGGCCCATACTTGTTCTAATGTTCTGTGTATTTTTTGCATCACAAGGAGCTTGGGGTCCATTGCCTGATTTCCAAGAGTTAGAAGACCCTAAAACAAATTTAGCAACAGAAATTATTTCCTCTGACAATAAAATTTTAGGAAAATACTTTTATGAAAATAGAACTCATGTAGACTATGACGAACTATCTCCTCACATTATTAATGCTCTTATCGCCACTGAAGATGAACGATTTTTTAATCATGCGGGTATCGACTTTATTGCTCTTCTTAGGGTAACAAAAGGGCTTTTAACTGGTCAAGCGAGTCTTGGTGGGGGAAGCACAATTACGCAGCAATTAGCTAAAATGTTTTTTTCCAAAAAACCAAAATCAAAATTAGATCGAATTAAACAAAAATTTAAAGAATGGGTAATAGCTGTAAGAATTGAAAGGCAGTACTCAAAAAAAGAAATTATCGCTATGTATTTAAATCGATTTGATTTTTTAAACTTAGCTGTTGGAATAAAGTCTGCTTCGAAGATTTATTTTAACTCAACACCTAAGGACCTGAGTATTGAACAAGCAGCAACATTAATAGGAATGGCTAAAAACCCCTCTTTATATAATCCTCTTCGAAGACCGGAAAAAACAAAAAAAAGAAGAAATATCGTATTAAGCCAAATGGTTAAAAATAATTATTTAAGCTTGTATTTAAAAGACTCTTTACAATCTCTTCCTTTAGTTTTAAGTTTCAATAAAGTGGATCATAACGAGGGGCGGGCAACTTATTTTAGGGAACATCTTCGAGCATTTGTAAGTAAATGGGCTAAGGAAAAAGAGGAAACTTCCGGAGTAAAGTACAACATCTATAAAGATGGTTTAAAAATTTATACAACTATTGATTCCAAAATGCAAGAATACGCTGAAAATGCGGTCAAAAGCCACCTCCAAGAATTACAAAATAAATTTTATCATCATTGGGAGGGATTTGAAAATGCACCATATGATACTAGTTGGCGCATAGGGCAAATTGATACTTTAATACTTATTCCTGCTATTAAAAGATCGGAAAGATATAGAAAACTTAAATTAGCTCAGGTTGATGAAAAAAAAATAATGGATGTGTTTAATTCTAAAACTCCTATGTCATTATTTTCTTGGCAGGGTTTTATAGATACCTTAATTAGTCCTTTAGATTCTATCAAGTATTATAATTATATTTTACATTCAGGTTTAATTTCGATTGAGCCTAGTTCTGGAGCAATAAAAGCCTGGGTTGGAGGAATTAATCATAAGCAATTCAAATATGACCATGTCCAAGAAGGGAAGAGACAGGTGGGATCAACATTTAAACCATTTATATATGCTACGGCTATTGATCAATTCAAATACTCACCGTGCTTTAAGGTTCCAAATGTTCAAGTTATTTTTGAAAAAGAAAAATGGCAATTAGATGAAGATTATATACCTGAGAATGCAAATAAAAAATACGGTGGAGAATTAACTTTAATAGATGGCCTAGCAAAGTCTAAAAACACTGTTTCTGCATATTTAATGAAGCGTGTTGGTCCTCGAAAAGTGATTAAATTAGCGCGAAAAATGGGTGTTTCAAGCTATCTGCCTGCAGTACCCTCTTTGTGCCTGGGAACCGCTGAAATATCTTTGTTAGAAATGACAAGCGCATATAGTACATTTGCAAATGGGGGAATTTTTATGAAGCCTTATTTTGTCTCTAGAATTGAAGATAAAAATGGTGTAGTATTAGAAAATTTCTCTAACACTCCTAAAGAAATTTTAAGTGAAGAAAAAAATTTCATTATGGTTAAACTATTACAAGGTGTGGTGAATAAGGGATCTGGAAATCGCCTTAGATGGAAATATAATTTATACAATGATATTGCAGGCAAAACAGGAACAACTCAAAACCATTCAGATGGTTGGTTTATTGGATTTGTTCCTAATTTAGTTACAGGTGTGTGGACTGGAGCTGATAATAGAGGAGTTCGTTTTAGAGATTTATATTTAGGACAGGGGGCTGAAATGGCTCTGCCAATTTGGGGCAATTATATGAAGCAATTATATAACGATCAAACAATTGATATATCTAGTGAAAACTTTGACATTCCTGAAAATGGTAGTAATATTACATTAGATTGTCAAGAGAGTGAAAAAATGTCAAATGATGAAGAATTTTAAAATATGAAAAAAGTATATAAAAATGCTGAACAAGCTATTTTTGATGTAGAAGATAACTCAACTATTATGTTAGGGGGGTTTGGATTATGCGGAATTCCTGAGAACCTAATCTCTGCATTAGTAAAAAGAGGAACCCGTGGATTAACATGTATTTCTAATAATGCTGGTGTAGATGATTTTGGCATCGGCCTGCTACTTAAAACTAAACAGGTTCGAAAAATGATATCTTCATATGTAGGTGAAAACGCGGAATTTGAGCGACAATTGTTAAACAATGAACTTGAGGTTGAATTAATTCCTCAGGGAACATTAGCTGAAAGGTGTCGTGCAGCAGGAGCTGGCATACCTGCATTTTACACACCTAGTGGGGTCGGGACAGAAATTGCCCAAAATAAAGAAAAACGTATATTTGATGGCAAAACATTTATATTAGAAACTGCCTTTAAATCTGATTTTGCGTTTATTAAGGCCTGGAAGGGTGATACTCTAGGAAATCTAGTTTATAAAGGGACTGCTCGCAACTTTAATCCAATGATGGCTACCGCAGGAAAAATAACTATTGTAGAGGTCGAACATTTAGTGGAAGTAGGGGAACTTGATCCGAACGAAATACACACACCCAACATCTATGTAAATAGAATTTTTGAAGGGCAAAATTATGAAAAAAGAATTGAGAAAATAACAACACAATAATTATTATGTCATTATCTAAATTTCAAATTGCTAAAAGGATAGCACAAGAGTTACAAGATGGATATTATGTGAATCTTGGAATTGGGATTCCAACATTAATTGCTAATTATATCCCTGAAAATATATCTGTTGTTTTACAATCCGAAAATGGCCTATTAGGAATGGGGCCATTTCCTTTTAAAGAAAATGTAGATTCTGATTTAATAAATGCGGGTAAAGAGACCATAACAACACTGAAGGGTTCCGCCCTATTTAGCTCTGCAGAAAGTTTTGCAATGATTAGAAGTGGTAGAGTAGACCTAACTGTATTAGGTGCTATGGAGGTTGCACAAAATGGCGACATTGCTAATTGGAAAATACCTGGAAAAATGGTAAAGGGTATGGGGGGTGCCATGGACTTGGTTGCATCAGCAAAAAATATTATAGTTGCGATGATGCACACAAATAAAAAAGGACAATCTAAACTATTACCAAATTGCAGCTTACCATTAACTGGACAACATTGTATTAAAAAAATTGTAACAAATTTGGCAGTTATTGAAATAGTTGATTCTAAATTTTTATTGAAAGAATACGCTCCGGGGGTGTCAATAGAGCAAATTATTGATTCTACAGCAGGAGAACTAATAGTTGCTGACAATGTATGTCAAATGAAGATTGATTAAATTTAATATGAAAATTATTTCTTATAATGTCAACGGAATTCGAGCTGCTATTAGAAAAAACCTTATTAATTGGATAAAAACCGCTGATCCAGATGTTATTTGTTTACAAGAAATAAAAGCTAACCCGGCACAGTTTAATCCAACTGATTTTGAAAGTTTAGGCTACCATTGCTTTTGGTATCCTGCACAAAAAAAAGGTTATAGTGGAGTTGCTATCTTATCCAAGATAAAACCCCAAAATGTCATTTGGGGTTGTGGCCATAAAGCATTTGATGATGAAGGCAGAATTTTAAAAGCCGAATTCAAAAGTTTAAATATTTTTTCTTGTTATTTCCCATCTGGAAGCAGTGGAGAAATAAGACAAAAATTTAAAATCGATTTTTTAAATTTTTTTTACTCTTTTATTAAAAAAAACTATTCTCAAGATTATAATTTAATTTCTGGTGACTTCAATATTTGTCACAAAGCAATCGATATCCACAATCCTATAACAAATAAAAATACTTCCGGTTTTTTACCTGAAGAACGTGAATGGCTATCTAAATTTTTAGATTTGGGCTATATAGATACATTTCGATTGATAAATAATAATCCCGGATGGTATTCTTGGTGGAGTTACCGAGCCAATGCACGAAACAATAATAAGGGCTGGAGAATCGACTATCACCTACTTTCCAAAAGGTTGAAAGGTTCTATTAAAAATGCCGAAATACTAACCAATATCCATCATTCTGATCACTGCCCTATTTTATTAGATTTAAATATCTGATAAGATGGGTTAATCACAGGGGACTTCATCGCCTAACATAAGTACCATTGATACACCAAAACCTAATTGAACTTGATAACAAGTCCCTCCTACGTTGATGGTTATGTCGTCTAAAATTAAATCTCCGTCATTATCATTTAGTTGATCTACTGGAGGCCCCGTTTCTCCTGGTTCTCCCTGTGGTCCAGTTATTTGCTCTAATTGTTCTGCTGTGAAGTCGTCAAATGTAAACGGTTCTCCTATTGGGCCTTGTTGAAGAAATTCAAAAAACTCTTCAATTGTACCACTTGGATTTCCATTGTTTTGCCAATACTCAAAAATATTGGTTCCCAATAAATACTCTTCAATAGTCCCTTGATTGCCTGCATTTAACCAATCTTGATACATGCTTGGACCTGGAGGCCCTGTTGGACCTGGAGGCCCCTCAACCTGTGAATCTTCTCCATCATTTCCTGGTTCTCCCTGTGGTCCGGCTGGTCCCTGTGGTCCCTGTGGTCCGGGCAGCCCCATTTCACCTTGTGGTCCCTGTGCACCTGTTTGCCCCTGCGGGCCAGGATTTCCTGGGTTAGCACTACTGTTCGCATGTAATGCATATGGCACGCTTCTTAATTGAGTAACTCCCATTGTTTCATAATCATAAAACCCCACATCTTCAGTAGCTTCTGCAATTCCAATTTTTAAAAAATGTTGATGTTCTCCCCAACTTATATCTTCAAAACCATCTAAAGAGGTTTGTTCTCCCCCACCCACTGCCAGATTAACTAATCCAATTGCGTTTGTTAAAACTGAATCATGTACTTCTCGATATGTAGGCATTTCATTTGATATTGAATCTTCTAATATACTAATTGCAATGTGTAAATATTCATTAGCTCTAGGCTCCCAATTTATATCTCTTACGATCGTTTGATAATAAAAGGTTTGGGGAGCTTGAGCAGTAGCAAAATATGATAATAAAAAAATTAAAATGCTTGTTGATTGTATAAATTTCATATTAATTGATTTTTTGAATTTGATAAACTATCCTTTCGGATTTTTCTAAAATTATTTCCAGCCAATATATCCCCTGAGCCAAAGATGCTAATTCTACCATTTGATCTTCATCTGTTAAAAAGTCTGGTTTTATATATATGATATTCCCTTTAACATCTCTTATCATTATTGTTGCCGTGTTCTTGGGAATATCAAACGATATATTTAATTGATTCTGTGTTGGGTTTGGAAAAACACTGATTTTATAGCTTAAGGGAGACTCTGAAATATTGACTATTTGATAGTTGTCTTGATGAAAACCCTGGGTTAAAATAAGATCACCATTGGAAGACTGATCATATGGATCTATTGTGGGTGGGAATGTGGCAATA
>NZUB01000043.1 GCA_002696965.1 Flavobacteriales bacterium
CTAAATAACCCATGTAAGCCGTGAGTTTTTGCGACATGGCCAACAAGAATTTTATCTATTGTATCCAAATATTAAGATTTTTTGTCTTCTGCAGCTGTTTCTTCTTCAGCTGGTTTTTCTTCAACTGGTTTTTCTTCAGCTGGTTTTTCTTCAGCTGGTTCTTCTGCAGCCGGTTCTTCTGTAGCTGGTTCTTCTGTAGCTGGTTCTTCTGTAGCTGGTTCTTCTTCAGCTGTTTCTTCTGTAGCCGGTTCTTCTTCAGCTGTTTCTTCTGCAGCTGTTTCTTCTGTAGCTGGCTTTTGTTTTGCTAATATAGCTTCTTCTTTCTTCTTTCTTGCTTCTTCTTCTTGATCTATTTTTTCTTTTTGTTGTTTAGCATTATCATCTTGAATTGTTTGTATTTTTTTAGCAATTTTCTCTTCTTTTTCTTTTACCCATACTTCAAATTTTTCTAATGCTTGATCTTCAGTTAAGGCACCTTTTTTCACTCCTTCTAATAAATGTTTTTTTAGGAGTACACCTTTATATGATAAAATAGCTCGTGCTGTATCAGTAGGAATTGCACCTTTTTGTAACCAATCAAGAGCACTATCAAAATTTATGTCAATCGAAGCAGGTTTTGTGTTAGGATTATATGTTCCTATCTTTTCAATAAATTTACCATCTCTTTTCGCTCTTGAATCAGCAATCACAACGTGATAAAATGGTTTACCTTTTTTTCCGTGTCTTTGAAGTCTTATTTTAGTTGCCATAGGATTAATTTTTTTATAAGGGTCCTAAACCCAGTTAATTAAGTTGTGCAAATATCTAATATTTATTTCACTTATTATAATTTACTTGAAATTTTATTTATTAATAATTTAATTCTTAAAAAACTGATTTGATTTTTCATTACATTTAGGGAAAATAATATGATTAATCAATGTATCTAATCTTTGACACTGAAACTATAGGATTGCCAAAGGATTTTAATGCACATTATTCGGATTTTCATAACTGGGATACTGCAAGATGTGTGCAATTAGCATGGCAATTACATGATAGATATGGCGTTTTAATAGACTCGGGGAATAATATTGTTAAACCAGAAGGTTTTGAAATCCCTCAAGCATCTATCAAGATTCATAGAATAACTAATGAAATTGCCCAAGAAAGTGGACAACCAATCAATCAGGTTTTAAATCAATTTTCTATTGCTCTATCTAAAGCTCATGTGTTAATAGGACATAATGTTACGTTTGATATTAATGTTATAGGTTCTGAATACTTTAGATTAGATAATAATTTCTCGTTTCCTGAACTATGTATTATAGACACTATGAAAACAACAATTGATTATTGTAAACTAAGAGTGGGTAAGGAAGGCGTGATTAAGAATGTTTCTCCATCAGGTGCATTTAAAGATTTTTATAAATTCAAGGTTGTTTTAAACAACAATGATACAGGTTTATTATACAGAAAGTCTGATTCAATGCCCAATTTATCTAGTGGAGATACTGTAAGCTATGAGATTAATAATAAAGGAACAATTAAAATTAGAAAAGGCTTTAAGCCCCCTAAGTTAGAAGAGCTATATGAGATAATTTTTAATGAGAAAATTATAAATGCACATAATGCATCTGCTGATGTAGATGCAACTGCAAGATGTTTTTTTGAATTATTAAGACAAAATTTTTTCACAGAGGAAAACAGTGATTTAAAAAATGCAGATGTTTCAGATTTCATATCTAAAAACAATTCACAAATTCAGTTGTTAAATATTGGTTTAGAGCCCGAGCCTTCCAAAAACCTTGAGATTAATCATGATGTATCTTTAAAATCGACGATTAAGAATAATATAGATATTGATATTTCACGTATTGCACAAATCAGATGTTATAGTTCATATTCTGTTCTACAGTCAACAATTTCAATCAATCAATTAGTTCATCATGTTATTAAGGAGGGGATGCAAACTGTAGCTATTACAGATAAAGGTAATTTGTTTGGTGCATTTGAGTTTGTTTCATTATGTAAAAAAAACAAAATTTCACCTATTGTTGGTTGTGATTTTTATTTAGTTGAAGATAGAAAAGTAAGACAAGGAGGATTTAGTAGGGATCGAAAAGATAAACGATACTCACAAATTTTATATGCCAAAAATTTAAATGGTTATAAAAATTTGTGCAAAATTTCTTCATACGGATATTTAGATGGTTTGTATTCAGGTTTTCCTAGAGTTGACAAAGAACTAATTAAGGCATTTAAAGAGGATTTAATTGCTACTACAAGCGGAGTTTATGGTGAAATTGCTAGTTTGTTTTTGAATGTTGGCATATCTAAGGCTAAAGAGTGTTTTTTATGGTGGCTTGATGTGTTTAAAGATAATTTTTATATTGAATTAAGTCGTAATGGCATTGATGATGAAGATGAATTAAATAAATTGCTTTTATCTTGGTCTCAAGAATATAATGTGAGGTGTGTACCTGCTAATCGTATTTTTTATTTGAATCAAAAAGATGCTAAAGCGCATGATGCATTATTATGTGTGAAAAATGGTGAACAAATTAGTACACCGAAAGGTGTTGGACATGGTTATCGTTTTGGATTATCAAATGATAATTTTTATTTTAAAAATGCTGAAGAAATCACACAAGATTTCTCAGATATTCCAAGCGTTTTTAATGATTTGTCACACTTTATTAGTCAGTTTGAGGAATATGATTTATCTCGTGATGTATTACTTCCAAAATATGATTTGCCAGATAAATTTCAGTCACAAATAGAGTATCTAAGATATTTGTGTAATCAGGGAGCAGAAAAAAAGTATAAAGTTTTATCTGAGAATATTAAAAAACGTATAGAATTTGAGCTAGAAACAATTGAGAAAACGGGTTATCCGGGTTATTTTTTAATTGTTCAAGACATTATTAAGCATGCAAGAAAAATGGGTGTTTCTGTGGGGCCTGGTAGAGGTTCCGTTGGTGGTTCTGTAGTTGCTTATTGTTTAAATATCACCACTGTTGATCCAATAAAATATGATTTATTATTTGAGAGATTTTTAAACCCGGAACGTGTTTCTATGCCTGATATTGATATTGATTTTGATGATGTTGGTCGATCAAAGCTCATCTCTTGGGTTGTTGATAAATATGGATCTAATCAAGTGGCACAAATTATTACCTATGGAAGAATGGCAGCTAAATCTTCGATTCGTGATATGGGTAGAGTTCTCAATGTTCCGTTATCTAAGGTAGATTTTTTGGCCAAGAAAGTACCAAGTATTTCATTGAATGACATCTTCTCTTTAAATGAAAAAGAGTTGTCTGCTAAATTGAATAGAGATGAGATGAGACAAATAAAAGAATTGGTAGATTCTGTTAATAATGATAAATCAGAAGCTGAATTAATATCATTAGCATGTTCAATTGAAGGGAGTATTAGGAATTTAGGTACGCATGCTTGTGGTATTATTATTACACCGGATGATATCACAAATTATATTCCTGTATGCACAAATGTAGATTCTGATTTATTAATTACACAATTTGATAATAGTGTTGTAGAACGAGCTGGAATGTTAAAAATGGATTTTTTAGGCCTTAATACCTTGTCACAGATTAAAGATGCTGTTTTTTTAATTAAAAAAAGACATGGTGTAGAAGTTGATATTGATAATATTAGCCTGGATGATAACAAAACGTTCCAATTATATCAAAATGGTGAGACACTAGGCACTTTTCAATTTGAATCTGCTGGTATGCAGAAACATTTAAGATCTTTACAGCCTGATAAGTTTGAAGATTTAATTGCAATGAATGCATTATATAGGCCTGGTCCAATGGAATATATTCCCAATTTCATTGAAAGAAAACATGGACGTGAACAAATTCTTTATGATCTTCCAGTAATGGAAAAGTATTTAGGCAATACGTATGGAATTACTGTTTATCAAGAGCAAGTCATGAAATTATCTCAAGAACTAGCTGGTTTTTCTGAAGGTAAAGCAGATGTTTTAAGAAAAGCGATGGGAAAAAAGAAAAAGAATATTTTAGATGATTTAAAAGAAGAGTTTTTTCAGGGCTGTAAACAACGAAACCATGATGTGAAAATTATTGAAAAAATTTGGAAAGATTGGGAGTCTTTTGCTTCTTATGCTTTTAATAAATCCCATTCTACTTGTTATTCTTTTATTTCTTTTCAGACAGCTTATCTAAAAGCTCATTATCCTGAGGAGTTTATGGCCTCTTTATTAACTCATCATATGAGTGATTTATCAAAGCTTTCTAGATATATGGATGAATGTAAACGAATGTCAATAAGTGTTTTAGGTCCGGATTTAAATGAAAGTTGGATTGATTATTCCGTTAATGATAGTAATGATATAAGATTTGGCTTGGGAGCGATCAAAGGTGTAGGATCAATTGCGGCTGAATCAATTATTAATGAACGTAAAGATAACGGACCATATCGTAGTTTTATTGATTTTATTAAAAGGGTTGATGGTAAGGTTGTTAATAAGCGAGTTTTAGAAGCTTTGACCTTAGGAGGTGCACTTGATAGTGTATGTACAGTTAATAGAGCCAATTTTTTCAAAAAAATCAATGATCAAACTTTTATTGAATTAGCTATTCAGTTTCGTTCACAGTTAATGAAAAATGCTGAACAAAATAATCAACTTAGTATGTTTGATCAGTCTACAATGAGTCATATTACTGACGAACCAGTTTTAAGTAATACTGAAAATTGGAATCGTTTAGACTTGTTAAATAAAGAAAAAATGGTTTTAGGTCTTTATGCATCTGGGCATCCACTAGATGATTATAGTTTAGAAGTAAGACATTTTTGTACACATCAGTTAAAAGATATTGATTTATTTTCATCTCCAGTTACAAATTTTTCCTTTTCAGGTTATGTGCAATCTCATATTGAAAGAATATCCAAAAATGATCAGCCTTATGGTATTTTAACTTTAGAAGACTATAGTGGAACACGTGAGTTTCGTTTATTTGGCGAAAATTACATTAAGTTTCGTAATTATTTTATTAATCAATCATTATTGTTTTTTTCTGCTTCTATAATAAAACAAAAATGGGGAACTGGTGGTTTGAGAGTCAAAATTGATAATGTGTTATTATTATCTGATGTCTCAAAAAAATTAATTAATGAAATTATATTTAATGTATCAATTCATTTGATTAATCCAGAATTTATCAATTCTTTAATTGCGGTAATTTCTAAATACCCAGGTAAACATAATTTAAAATTCAAAATTTTTGAAAAGGATGTTAGTTTGAGTCTTTTATCTAAAAAGTATAGAGTGAATATTTGTACTTCTTTTATTCAAGATATGAGTAATTTTTCAAAAGATTTTATATTGAAATAATATGGATGGTGAATTTATTTTCAATTTTATCTTATTAAATTAAATTAGTTATTTGTATTAAACAAAAAAAAAATTAGATTTGCTTATCAAAATTTTAAATTATGGCTAAAGAATTTACTACAGAAAATTTCAATCAAGAAGTTTTAGAATCAAAATTACCAGTTCTTGTTGATTTTTGGGCTGAATGGTGTGGTCCTTGTAGAATGATATCACCACTTATAGATGAGTTAGATTTAGATTTTAAAGATCAAGCGGTTGTTGGTAAAGTCAATGTTGATTCTGAATCAGACATTTCTGCTAAATATGGAATTACTTCTATTCCTACTTTATTGTTTTTTAAAAACGGGGAAATTGTAGATAAACATGTTGGTTCAGCTTCAAAATCACAATTGGAAGAAAAATTAAAATCCCTTATTTAAATTCGTTTCCTTTATCACAATGTATATTGGAAAAGAAAAAATAAATATTACAGATAATTTAGATTTTTTTGCACGTCAAGTAGTAGAAGGATTTTTAACAGGCCTACATAAAAGTCCTTATCATGGTTTTTCAGTAGAATTTGCTGAGCATAGACTATACAATCCTGGGGATTCAATGAAAAATATAGATTGGAAGTTATTTGCTCGCTCAAATAAACTATTTGTTAAAAAATTTGAAGAAGAAACCAATTTGAGATGTCATTTGTTATTAGATACATCTTCTTCCATGTTATATCCAAAAGATAGTATTCTATCTAAATTATCTTTTTCAGTCTATTCAGCTGCTAGTTTAATGTATTTATTTCGCAAACAGCGTGATGGTTTTGGTTTAACTTACTTTACTGATAAACTTAATTTTTTTACTGATGCAAAAAGTACAAAATCTCACTATTATAGATTAATAGCTGAATTAGATCAAATATTAAACGGTACATTATTAGAAAGCAATAGAAAAACTAATTTTCCAAGAATCATTACAGATTTTGTAGATAAGATACATCGTAGATCTTTGGTTATTATATTTAGTGATATGTTAAATTTCAGTCCTTCATATACTAAAGATTTATTTGATGCACTTCAATATTTGAGATATAAAAAGAATGAAGTTGTCTTATTTCATGTTTACAATAATGAAACAGAAAAAATGTTTAATTTTTCTAATAGACCTCACACATTCTGTGATTTAGAAAATAGTAATAGTATTGAGTTAAATCCAGTTAATTACAAAGATGAATACTCAAAATTATTTATTGATTTTCAGCAATCATTAGAGATGAAATGTCATCAATATAAAATAGATTATATATCATCACCTATTGAAGAAGGTTTTAATAAGATTTTACTATCGTATTTAAATAAAAGATCAAAACTTTTTTAAATCAGAGAACTTTTTTTTATTTCTGAAAAAATACTCTATTAAAATACTTTTAGGGTATAAAAATGTCATTTTTATAGGCTTTCTTTTGTAAAGAAATTTAGGTAATAATAGCAAAAAGGACATATGAGCCATAAAAATAAATAGAGGTGCTTGTAGCAGCTTAAAGTCACCTTTTTTCATTAATAAAAAGCTTGCTTTTAGGAGGTAAAATAGTACTATTATATAGTCTAATAATATTCTTGGTATTAATGTTGCTAATAATCTTTTAAAACACATATTTTTCACTAATAAAAGCAAGCTGTTTCTATGATTATAATAATGTTTTAGAGGGTTGTTATATTGCATGGTGCCCCCACCAAAGTGGAATACTACACTTTCAGGACAGCAGAAGATTTTTTGATTATTTTTTTGTGCTCTCCAACATAGATCAATTTCTTCATGATGCATAAAAAAATCATTATCAAAACCATTGAGATCTTGAAAAGTGTTTTTATTAATCATAAAACAGCAGCCTGAAGCCCAGAATACTCTTTGGGTTTGATCATATTGTCCTATATCTTCTTCTATTGTATTTATAATGCGACCTCTACAAAAGGGGATCCCCATAATATCTAAAAAACCACCACTACCACCTGCATAATCAAATTTATTTGTTTTAATATATTTTTCTTGATTATTTTCTTTTGTGTGTTCAATTTTTATATTTTTTATTTTTGGTTGTACGATATTAGTTCCTTCTTGTTTTATCGTCTTAAGTAATGGTTGTATCCAGTTAGGTGTAACTTGGACATCATTATTCATGATGATAAAATAATCATATTTTGTTTCATTTAATAAAACTTCATTATATCCTTTAGAGAATCCATAATTGTGATTGTTAATTTTTATTTTTATTTGAGGGAATTTTTTTTTAATAAAATTGACTGATCCGTCACTTGATTGGTTATCTATCAATATAATATCATTGTTAGGACTGTATTTAATAATATTTGGAATACTTTCCTTTAACCAAATTAGACCATTGTAATTAAGAATAAAAATTCCTATTTTTTCTTTTATCTCTTCCATCGTTTATGTGACCAGAGCCAGTATTGAGGGTTTTGTTTAATTGTTTTTTCTAATAATTCAGCATATTCTTGTGTGATATTTTTAGAATATAATCTTGTTAAATTAATGCTATAATATCCTTTATTTATTTTTCTTACATCTGTGTAATATACTTCTGCATCTAATAATTTAGCTGTTTTTTCTGGACTCACATGGAATAATGTAGATTTATTTAAAAAATTAATTCTTATGCCTTCTTGTGATTTTTGTGGTACCTGATCAGCTACAAATAAACATGTTCTGCGTTTTTTTTTATTTAATAAAAACTTCCTCCAATCTGCTAGAGGTATAATTTGTGCACCAAACTTAGTTCTAAGTTTAATGATTATTTCATTGAAGTATTTATTAGATAGTTTTTGATATATGGCACTTAAATTAATATCTTCTATTAGACTTAAACGTAAAAATAACCATTCCCAATTACCGTAATGAGCGCACATTATCACAATATTTTTTTTGTTTTTGATACTTGTCTCTAATTGGGTTAGATTATTGATTTTTACTCTTTTTAGAATATTTTTTTTATTAAATGTCAACGATTTAATAATTTCTATAATTAAATTAAATAAGTGATAATAAAATTTTAAAAAAATCTTATTGGTTTGGGATTTATTAAGTTGTGGAAAGGATGTTTTTATATTGTTTTTTGATACGTCATATCTATATTTAAAAACACTATGATTAATCTTATTTAGTAGCTTACTAAGCAGGGATAATATTGGAATAGGTAGTAGAGAGATTAAAAAGAATACTATATATATTATATGTTTCATTAATTTTCTCTTATTTTTTGAAAAAAATCTTTACTTTTGCCAAACATTAAAATCCTAGGAGAAGTGGCAGAGTGGTCGAATGCGGCGGTCTTGAAAACCGTTGTACCGCGAGGTACCGGGGGTTCGAATCCCTCCTTCTCCGCAAAACAACCTCTTCTTTAGTTATTTAACATTACAGGCATTACTAACATTAGTATTTTTTCACTTCCTTCATTTTCTTCAGGTTTGATTATTGCTGCTTTACTAGGACTTGAAAAATACATGTTAATTTTTTTTGTTTCCAATGTGTTTAGTATTTCAATTAAGAACTTACCATTAAATCCAATTTCAATATCTTGACCGTCATAATCACATTTCAACTGTTCACTTGCTTTATTCGAGAAATCTATGTCTTCACCAGATATATTAATTTCACTTCCTTGTATTTTGAATTTAATTTGTCTAGTTGTCTGGTTTGAAAAAATGGAAACTCGTTTAAGAGAATTTAGTAAAAGATCACGTTCTAATGATAATATATTTGGATTTTCTGTAGGTATAACTGCTTCATAGTTTGGATATGTTCCATCAACTAATCTACAATAGATATGCATGTTTTTAAATGAAAAAATAGCATTTGTTTTATTATATTGTAATTTAACCTCAGAATCAATATCTGTTAAATTATTTTTTAATAATTGAAGAGGTTTTTTAGGTACAATAAAGCTGGTATTTTCAGCACTATTAATACTATTCTCATATTTAACTAACTTATGTGCATCAGTAGCTACAAATAGTATCTTATTATTACTTATCTCAACATATACGCCTGAAATTACAGGTCTTAATTCATCATTGGTGGTTGCAAACAATGTGTTTTTAATACCTTTTTTAAGAGTCTCTATATTTAGCAATGTTGATTTAGAATCATCCAATTCGGGAGTATTAGGGAATTCATCACTGTTTAGATATGCAAGACTATAGCTTCCTTTTTCAGAACTTATTTCAAGGGTATTTGTTTCTTCGTTTGTTTTAAATGTTAATGGTTGTGCCGGAAATGCTTTTAAAGTGTCTAGAAGTAGTTTTGCATTTACAGCTATAGAGCTGTTTGAATCTGATTCAACAGCTGTACTATTTATAATTGTGGTTTCTAAATCCGTAGCTTTGACATGTAAGTGACCATTATCTATTTCCAATAATAAATTTTCAATAATTGGTAATGCTGGATTAGTACCTACAATGCCGATTAAAGGCTGTATAGTGTTTAATAATTGTTCACTAGATGTTATAAATTTCATATTATTTTTTTTTACGTAAATATAGTTAAGCGTTTAAAATTTATATGTTTTATTGTAAAATAATTATTTAATACTTAAAACATTTCATTATGGTTTAAAGTTTATAATATTTTTTTCGGAGGATATAAAATGATTAAATTGATTATACTGAACCAACATAAGTGTACTCCCTTGGATAATATAAAAACGCTCTTGATCGTACATATTCATTTTGTATTTATCTTTATTTGGAGGTTTCTTTCTGTAGCAATAGAAGTATTTTAGTTTTTCATTTTCCTCTGATTTAAATATAATAAAAGGCTGTCGTTTTTTAATTTCTTTTAATTGAATTTGTGTTAAAAATTTCTCACAGTATGTATTTTTTACTTTGCTTGCATCTATTTCTAGCCATTTATTTGGATTTATATCTGAATTGTTAAAAGATAGATCCTGTACATTATAATAAATTTTAGAATTATTTTTAAATAATTTTTTATCACGCCAAAGTTCTTCCCTACTGTTAAATCTTGAACTTAAATACCCATTAAATCCTGGTATGTGTATTACATAAGGTTCTTTAGCGCCTTCTATCATCATAAATGTACCAAGTTGATCAGCAGTTTCTCCACCAACAAATAGAGTTTTAATGTCCCCTTTATTACTATAAATTGTAACTTTAGTATTTTGAACGGCCATTCTTTTAATAATATTATTCAAAGCTGATCGGGCAACAGGGTTTTTAATTCTCATCTCTTTTATAGTTTTTAGTAAAAGATTAACGGAATATTGATTAGCAATTAAAGAATCATTAAGTATCCATTGTTGAGGGGTCCTTTGTAGTACTATACTTTCTAAATTTCTATTTGTTAACTCTATTTTATTAATACCCAGGGTATCTTCAATAGAGAAATTTCTTTTATCAGTTCTTATTGTTGAGTTATTGTTTTTTTGTTTTACACCAATAATGATTAGAGTAATTAGAATGGTTATAATTATAATTTGATATAATAGTTGTTTCATATTCTTCGATGTTTATATTTTCTTCTTGTTCTAATTAATAGACCTATTAGTAAAATAAGTATAGTTGGACTTAATAAGTTCAATAATTGCCAGTATTTTTTTTCTGATTTAGTTTTCTTTTGGTTTAATAGTCTTAATTCTATATTTTTAGATCGTACTTGAATAAATACTTCATTGCCTAACAAATAGTCAATTGTATTAAAAATAAACGTTCCATTTCCGTATTGAGTTCCTGTATGTTTATCAAAACCTAATGGTAGTGCATTTCCTTTTAAAAATTGATTATTAATAAAGTAGCTGTCTGAAATTATAACCATTTTGTTTTCAGATTCAGTCTTTTCTTTAAAATCAATATCTTTATTATTTTGAAGTTCAAGCGGTATACGATTTTGAAATACTGATGAAAATATACCCTCCAATAATATTGCAATATTTTGTTTGCCCCCAATAAAATCACCTTCATTAGGTGGAGTTTTTAAATTTTCTAAATTAATAATAGCGGGTGTAGATAGTTTTTTAGTATTATTACTTGTTTCTAATAGTACAATTTTATTTAGTTGATTATCTATAATATCAATAGAGCTAGGGAATTGTAATTTTACAGGGTTGATATTCTGTGTAATTACATGTTCTTTACTTCCATTTGAAACAGGAAAAAATGTCCAGGGAAAAAATGTCCACTGTGGTTTTTCTTTGATGTAATGTGTAACTATTGGGATCGATGCTGCTTGTAAATCTTGAATAATATCATAATTAATACGTACTCCATAATTAAAAAGCATATCATGTAAGTTTCTATTGTCTATAGGAGTTGCAACCATTTGATTTTTTCGTTCTAAGCTATCCATGTTGGCATTTGTTCCATTTAACATCCAAACAACTTTTCCCCCATTCATAATAAATTGGTCAATGATAAACTTGTCTTTTTCAGAGAAAAAGTAAATAGGGTTATTGATAATTATGCAGTCTAAATTTTCTATTGCGTTTAATTGTCCATTAATAGCTTCAATTTCTATAATTTGGTAATGGTTTTTTAAATTATTTTTAAAGGATTTAATTTTCTCATTTATTGTTTCTCCATGTCCAGAAATTAATCCAATTTTTTGTTTTTTAGTGGTTAATTTAATAATGGTGCTCATTAATAAAAACTCTAGATTTTCGATGGATTTTTTTATGACTTCATCTGAATTATTTGATAGTATATCGGCAATTAAAGACATGCTAATTTCTTGTGTTTTATAATTTGCAGTAAAGCCTGGAAAAATCCATGTTTCTTCCATTTTATTATTTTCATAATTTCGGTGAGGTATTGGCACGATACCTTGACTATATAATTCTTTTTGTAGATTCAATTGATACTCTTTATTCTGCATGGAACTGGGGTCAATAAAATCAAATTCAATATAATCGGATTGGGCTTTTAATTCATATAGCATGTATTTTAATTCATTTGCAAGCTTTTTATATTGAGGGGGTAGGTCGCCGTGTAGAAAGATTTTGAAATATATAATGTCATCAATTTCCTCAGTTAATTTTTTAGTATTTGCAGAAATTGAATATTTTTTTTCGGTTGTTAAATCAATTCGAAAAAAGTAATCGTGGCATATTATATTAATCAACACTAACATTAATATTGGGATTAGTACATTAATGCGTTTAGAATAATACTGTATTGTCTTATTGATGTAATTACCTTTTCTCATATTTGGATTTTTTCAATTTTCATTATACTAGCATATAAAAAACAAAAATTCAATGATAAAAAATAGATAATATCCCTTGAATCAATAACACCTCTACTTAAAGATTCATAATGTTGCATCATGCTTAGATAATCTAGTATTTTATATTGGTATTGTTGAATAATAATATCAAAGCCAAATAACAAAAGTATTATGATAATTACTGTCAAAATAAAGGAAATCATACTATTCTTAGATATGGTTGAACTGAATATTCCAATTGAACTATAGGTTATAATCAGCATTATTAACCCAATATAGGACCCAGCAATTTCTCCAACGTCAATATTTCCTTTTGGTTCGCTTAGTTGATATACTGAATATATGAAGATGCAGGTCGGTATAACAGCTGCTATTCCAATGGTGCAACTAGCTAAAAATTTACTAATAATTATTTCCCATCTTCTTATTGGTTTGCTAAGCAAAATTGTAGTAGTGTTTTCGAGCATTTCCACACTAATCATTTTCATTGTAATTGCAGGTATTAGTAATAGTAACACAAAAGGACTAACTGCAAATAATGGTAATAGAGAAGCTTTGTTGTTGTCAAAGATATTATACTCGGAAGGAATAAACCACAATAACAGTGTAGTTATTGTAAAAAATATTAATATAGCGACATAGCCCTCTAAAGTATTGAAAAATGTTTTTATTTCTTTTTTATATATTCCAAACATAGATTATTAATTTTTCTTTATAAAGTCAACAATAATTTGGTCACCTTCTTTGATGCCAAGTAATGTGCTTGCCCCACTTTCCACATTTTTATCTGCACGATTAATAGCAATTTCTAAAAGTTTAGATGAGTTAAATAGCATTAATACAGCTCCCTCTGTTACATCGTTGTATGTGCTATGGATATGGGTAATCTCTTTTCCTCTAGGTAAATGTATTATAAAATTCCTCTCTCTCTTTTTTTGTTTAAAAAAATCTTTTTCAATATTAGTAATTAAATTTCCATATCGATCTATGTATATTATTTCACCTACTAGTGATTTGTTATTGTTTATGTCTACTGGCAATGGCGTTTTAAAAGATTTGTATGAAGTTAATTGTAGCCCAATGATATTGAGTTTTCCGCCTCTCAGTATATGGCATGCTGCTTTTACAAATATATCTCTTGTAGGAAATAATTCAGTTTCATATTCACCTGATATATTAATTTCAACTATTTCATGAGCTTTAGTTTGTGGAAACATCAGTGAAAGAATTCCAGAGTCAGAAGTGATAAAATAATGGTCATCTATGTGAGCTGCAATATGTTTTTTATTTTTTTGTTTTTCTGTGTCTATTGCAATAATATGCACAGTTTTTTTTGGAAAATTTTTATATGCATTTTTCACAATGTATGCTCCCTCAGCTATATGAAAAGGAGTAATATCATGGGATATGTCTATTATATTAGTGTTATTTAATTCACTTAAAATTGCGCCTTTTACTGCACTTATAAAGAAATCTTTAGTGCCATAATCAGAAGTTAATGTGATAATTCCCATATACTTACATCAATAATATAATGTTACATTTAAAGTGTTAAAATACTTAATTTTTATATATATTTAGCCTTCTTTATGAATGAAATGGTTAAAGATAAGATTGTTTTAGATTTGGTTAGTCCGTTAGATTTATATGGGCCTGACAACCAATATATCAATTTAATAAAGTCACATTTTTTAAATTTAAAAATTATCCCAAGAGGTACTGAAATTTTTCTTGAAGGAAAACAGGTTCAGGTTGATGAATTTAAACAGTCTATGGATCTCATTTTAGCTTATTTACATCAAAATCAATCAATTAGTAAAAATGATATTGAGCGATTAATGGAAAAGGATTTGAAATTTGATCGTCTATCAGATAATATCGTTTTTTTCGGTAAAAATGGCATAAAAATTAAGCCTAAAAATATAAATCAGAATAAATTGGTGGAATTATCATTTAAAAAAGAATTACTTTTTGTTTTAGGTCCAGCCGGAACTGGAAAGACTTATATATCAATTGCTTTAGCTGTGAAAGCATTAAAAGAAAAAAAAATCAAAAAAATTATACTTACAAGACCTGCGGTAGAGGCTGGCGAGAATCTTGGCTTTCTGCCAGGTGATTTATATGATAAGTTGAGTCCCTACATGCAACCATTATATGATTCGCTAAATGATATGTTATCTAAAGAAAAATTAAATTATTACATGACAAATAATTATATTGAAATAGTACCTTTAGCATTTATGAGAGGAAGAACTTTAGATAAAGCATTTGTGATTTTAGATGAAGCTCAAAATACTACTATCAATCAAATGAAAATGTTCTTAACCAGAATGGGAGCTTCTTCTAGATTTATAGTTTGTGGTGATACATCTCAAATTGACTTGCCAAAGAATCAAGAGTCTGGTTTGATTCATGCTAGTAGAGTTTTACAATCTATCAATTCAATTGGTTTTATTAATTTTGATGAGAAAGATATCATTCGGCACGAGTTAGTTCAGTCAATTATAAAAGCTTATAAAAAATAATTATTATGAATTCAAATACAATTATTAAAACAAATTTTACTTTTCAATGTCCTAGAAAAATTTTTGAAGAAATTTCAAATTATTTGATTTCTTTAAGCTCAAAAATAATAATTAAAGAATATTTTTATAATATTGATGATATATTTTCTAATACATCTGTAATAATTTCAAGGGCAGGTGCTGGATCAATAACTAATTTTATAAACTATGAAATTCCAGCAATATTAATCCCATTGCCATCATCTAAAGATAA
>NZUB01000044.1 GCA_002696965.1 Flavobacteriales bacterium
TATTTGTGTTTAAATTCATATATTTTTTTACACTCCCGTCATTATAAATATCGATATTAAAATGGATATTTTTGTTTGTAGATTCTCTTCCTAGGATATCTATTTTTTTTATTAATTCTTTTTTTAGATCTGCAATATTTGATTGATGATTTTTTAGGCTTGTACTCTCATTAATTAGGTTTGGTCTAGATATTTCTAAAATATTACGCATCACATTAATTTGTCCATTTGTAAACATATTTAGACAAGCATCAGGACTGTAATCCATGTAGTTTTCAACCATATCAGGTAGGTCTTCTCCACTTGAACCAAAATTATCACTGTCACATGTGTTTTTAGTAAAATCACATATATATCCAGCCTGGTCAGCAGCATTAGGAGTATCTTCTATACCATCATCTACATTACATCCATCATCACCAAAAAAAGCAACAGCATCACCCCATATATGTCTTAGTCCTAAATAGTGTCCAATCTCATGTGTTGCCGCTCGACCTTGATTATTTTCTATCATATTATCTTCATTTGCTACAGGATTATTTCGACCAACAGCTGTATAATGTAGTACCACCCCTTGTACAGACTCATCATCTGTTAACATTTCGGTTGGCCAATCAGGTCCAGATTCCAAATTAGCAATTGCTTCATCTACATTGACTGGTGGATAAGCATATCCAAATACTTGGCCTAACTCGAAACCAAATATATCAAGACTTCCAATATTGCATATCCATATATTTAAATATCTATCTGTATCCCAAGCATCTGAACCTCCTGTTGCATCTGATTTGACTTCATCTAATGTGATTTCGTTAGAGAAAACATCTTCAAACATTAAAAATTCTTCTCTATCAGTATATTTATGAATAATACCATTTGTTGTGTTACCATTAGGGTCTACATTGGCAAGAAAAAATTCAATATTTGGATCTCCTGCAAATTCTAAAAATTCACTTCTTGTTTCAGATGCATTTTCATTTAGTCTTCTATAGTCTTCATTTAAGACGTCAAGTTGTGATAAAAGTACTGAATCAGGTAGGTTTTGTGCGTCATTGTTGTAGACAATATGAAAAACAACTGGAATATAGTATGTTTGGTTATTTGTCGATATTCTTGAATTTGCATAATTATAAACGCTGCTATAATTATTGGAAAAATCTTTATGATTGGATTTTTTCTGAATTATATAATCATAAGCACAGTGCTGTGAAGCACTAATTTGGAATACTGCGGCTAAAAGTATAAATAATGATTGTTTCATATTTTACAGTTTAATTTTTGTGGAGATGCAGGGAATCGAACCCTGGTCCAAACAAGAAATAAAATAAATTTCTACATGCTTAGTGTTATTTAATTTTCGTGTACATTCTGCTATAACACAACCAAAATGCACCTTATCCTGTAATTTTCACTTTAATGTCCAGGCTGCACTAAAGCTAGTTCAACTTTATGATGTTCTTTTTTTAGGTGTTGAACATACCTAAAAAGGAACAAAAGCTATTTAATATATTATTAAGCAGCTAAAGCGTAATTATTTTCGCCATTTAAAAAATTGTATATACTTTATTTCGAGCAAGTATAACAAATCTCGACATGCTTAGTATTTTATTGGACTTGCTGTCAAATCCGGTCATCCCCATTTATTCAAAGAACATAAAGTGCAAATTTACATACAATCATTTATAATTTTATAATTTTGTGCAGATAAAAAAAAAAATGAAGATAGGAATTATAAAAGAAGGTAAGTGTCCTCCTGATAAGCGAGTGCCTTTATCACCAGAACAATGTAAATATATTGTACATAATTATCCATCGGTTTCTATATATGTTCAATCTAGTAATATTAGATGTTTTAATGATGAGGAGTATGTTAATAATGGAGTGGAAGTTGTAGATGAATTATCATGTTGTGATATCATTTTAGGTGTTAAAGAAGTTCCTATTGACATGTTATTGAATAACAAAGTTTTTTTATTTTTTTCACATACAATTAAAAAGCAGCCCTATAATAAAGAATTATTAAAACAAATTATAAACAAAAACATTCAACTTATTGATTATGAAACATTAGTATATGACAGTGGTAAACGTGTTCTAGGATTTGGACGATATGCAGGTATTATAGGTGCTTATAATACGTTTTTAGCTTATGGGTTAAAAACCAAAAAATACAATTTATCTGTTGCACATAAATTATCTAATAAAAGTCAGTTAGATTCTCAGTTAATTAATGTTAGCTTGCCTTCTAATTTTAAAATTATTTTAACCGGAGAGGGACGTGTAGCACAAGGTGCTCAAGAAATTTTAAAAATTTTGAATATTAAAAAAGTATCTAAAAATGATTTTCTTAATAAGAATTTTAATTTCCCAGTTTATGTTCAATTATTACCCTCTGACTATTATGTCAGAAATCATCAAATTTTATTTGATAAAAAAGATTTTTATCAAAAACCTGATGATTATAAATCCTGTTTAAATGATTTTGTCATCTATGCTGACATGCTGATCACAGGTCATTATCATGCACCTAATAATCCATTTTTATTATCGAAAGAAGATCTTAAAAAAAATAAAAAACTCAAGGTAATTGGTGATATTAGCTGTGATATAAATGGTCCCATTGGTTCAACAATACGCCCATCTACTATAAGTGAACCTATTTATGGATATAATCGTATTACAGGTTTAGAAGATGATTTAAATCAGGATGATGTTATTGCAGTAATGGCTGTTGATAATTTACCATGCTCTCTGCCTAAAGATGCATCTGTTGATTTTGGATCTGTTTTGATTCAAAAGGTTTTACCAGAATTAATTTCAAATGGAGATATTACATCTAGAGGAACAATAACTAAAAATGGCAAGTTGACTAAACGATTTAGTTATTTGTCAGATTATATAGCTTGATTTTTCATTAATTGAATTGTATGTGTAGGATCTTTAGATTTAAATACACTACTTCCTGCGACTAAAACATTTGCTCCAAGTTTAATTAATTTCTTTGAATTTTCATTATTTACTCCTCCATCAATTTGGATTAAGAAATTAGCTTTTTCAGCATGTTTCATTTTTGTTAATTGTTGAAGCTTGGTATATGTTCTTTCAATAAAATTTTGTCCCCCAAATCCAGGATTGACACTCATGATACAAATCAAATCAATATCGTGAATGATATCCTTTAAACAACTGACTGGAGTATGTGGATTTATAGCTACCCCTGCTTTCATATTTTGTGATCTAATCTCTTGTAAAGTCCTATGTAAATGGTTACATGCTTCATAATGTACAGTTAGAATATTAGCTCCTGCTATTTTAAATTCCCTGATGTAATTCTCTGGATTGATAATCATTAAATGCACATCAAGTGGTTTTTGAGCGTATCTAGCAATAGATTTTATTACAGGTATTCCAAATGAAATATTGGGAACAAAAATACCATCCATAACATCAAGGTGAAACCAATCTGCAGAACTTTGGTTCACCATCGTAATCTCTGATTTTAGATTTCCAAAGTCAGAAGCAAGTATTGATGGTGCAATCAAGTGATTCATAATCTAGCCAAGATATGTTTTTAAAATTTTACTTCTGGATGTGTGTTTCAGTCTTCGTATGCCTTTTTCTTTGATTTGTCTTACACGTTCCCTAGTTAAGTCAAATTTTTCTCCTATTTCCTCTAAAGTCATTGCGTGTTTACTACCTAAGCCAAAATACAGTCTAATTACATCCGCTTCTCTTTCAGTAAGAGTTGTTAATGATCTTTCAATTTCTGTTCGAAGTGAATCATTAATTAAACTATCATCTGGATTGGGGCTTTCTCCACTCATGATAACATCATATAAGTTGCTGTCTTCTCCATCAACTAAAGGCGCATCCATAGAAATATGCCTCCCTGAATTTCTTTGTGACTCTCTAACGTCATTAGCACTAATTTCTAAAACGCTAGCAATTTCATCTGCAGATGGCTCTCTCTCATATCTTTGTTCTAGCGACGCATATGTTTTATTAATTTTATTAATAGAACCAATTTTATTTAAAGGGAGTCTTACAATTCTAGATTGTTCTGCTAGTGCTTGAAGGATAGATTGTCGTATCCACCATACAGCATAAGAAATAAATTTAAACCCACGAGTTTCATCAAATCTTTTTGCTGCCTTAATTAAGCCCAAGTTACCTTCATTGATTAAGTCGGGTAGGGATAGTCCCTGATTCTGATATTGTTTTGCAACCGAAACTACAAATCTTAAATTGGCTTTTGTCAGTTTATCTAGTGCAATTTCATCCCCTTCTTTTATTTTTTTTGCCAACTCAACTTCTTCATCGGCTGAAATTAAATCTACTTTGCCAATTTCTTGTAAATACTTATCAAGTGATGCCGTTTCTCTATTAGTTACTTGTTTCGTTATTTTTAATTGTCTCATATTTTTTAAAACTTATTAAATTGGGATTTATTCGGGCTTTTCTAATAATATTTTTCTAGATAATTTCATTTTCCCATTTTTAGGATCTATACTGACTAATTTGACATCAATTTCATCTCCTTCTTTTAATACCTCTTCCACCTTTTCTAATCTTTTCCAAGCAATTTCAGATATATGTAATAGACCATCTGTACCTTTTTTAATTTCAACAAAGGCTCCATATGGTTGAATTGATTTTACAATCCCCTTGTAGGTTGTGCCAACTTCAGGAATGAAACAAATCTCTTTTATTTGTTCTTCTGCTTTTTGAATTCCTTCAGAATTTACTCCAAGTATTTCTACAATTCCAACATTATCTTCTTCATTAATTGTGATAGTTGTTTCTGTAGTTTCTTGCATTTTTTGTATCACTTTTCCTCCAGGTCCAATTACACCACCAATCATATCTTTTGGTATTGTCATTGTAATCATTTTAGGAGAGTGTTCCTTAGGTGTTTCTCTACTTGTTGATAATGTTTTTAACATTTCCTTTAATATATGTAGTCTGCCCTCTTTTGATTGATTAAGGGCTTCTTCTAATATGTTGTATGGTAATCCTTTTACTTTCATATCCATTTGACAGGCCGTAATACCCTCAGTGGTTCCCGTAACTTTGAAATCCATATCACCTAAGAAATCTTCGTCACCTAATATGTCCGATAATATTGCGTATTTGGAATTGTCGTCATTAGTAATTAATCCCATTGCAATTCCTGAAACAGGTCTTATAATATCTACCCCCGCATCCATTAATGCGAGTGTTCCTGCACATACAGTTGCCATTGATGAAGATCCGTTAGATTCTAATATTTCAGACACTACTCGTATTGTATAAGGATTAGATTCATTAATCATATCTTTTAATGCTCGTTGGGCTAGGTTCCCGTGTCCAATTTCTCTTCTACTTACGCTGAACTTCATTCTAGCTTCCCCCGTTGAGAATGGTGGGAAGTTATAGTGTAAATAAAAATTTTCAGCCCCTTGTTGAGTTACTGTGTCAAGTCTGTTTTCATCTAAAGAGGTTCCTAGTGTTACTGTTGTTAGTGATTGAGTTTCTCCTCTGGTGAAAACTGCTGATCCATGAGTTTTAGGTAAGTAGTCAACTTCGCACCAAATGGGTCTAATTTCATCTGTTTTTCTTCCGTCTAGTCTATTTTTTGTATCAAGAATAAAATTTCGAATAGCCTCTTTTTGCGTAGTATAAAATTCTTTTGCAATTTCTTTATTGTGTTCTTCTAATTCATCTTCAGAAAAATTAGTCATTAATTTTTCTTTGACTTGTTCAATTAAATTAGATCGCTCTTTTTTAGTAGTTTTTTGCCCAGCTATTTTATATATTTCTTCATAGCATAGATTATTTACTTTTTTAGCAATTTCTGTGACTTCTAAAATTTGAACTTCTCTTTTTTTGATTTTGTCTATTTTTTTTGATAGTTCAAGTTGAGAATTACATTGAATTTTAATCGCTTCGTGTCCAAATTTTATTGCCTCAATCATTTCATTCTCAGAAATTTCTTTCATTTCCCCTTCTACCATGATAACAGAATCAATAGATGCTCCTATCATTAAATCAATATCAGAAATTAGTAGTTGTTCTGGAGAAGGATTAGCTATAAAATCGCCGTTAATCCTACCCACACGCACTTCTGATATAGGTCCTTCGAATGGAATATCTGATATTGTTAAAGCCGTAGATGCAGCTAATCCCAATAATGCATATGGATCTACATTTTTATCATGAGACATGAGCTGAATCATGATTTGTGTTTCAAAATGATAATTCTTTGGGAACAAAGGTCGTAATACTCTGTCTACTAATCTCATTCCTAAAATTTCTTGATCTGATGGTCTTCCTTCTCTTTTCAGAAATCCACCGGGAAATCTGCCATCTGCAGCAAATTTCTCTCTGTAGTCAACACTTAGTGGAAGAAAATCTACATCTTTTTCTGTTTTATCAGAGACTACCGTTGCTAGTATCATTGTGTCTCCCATTCTCACTACACATGATCCATGTGCTTGTTTTGCTAATAAGCCTGTTTCAATAGTAATATCTCTTTGATTACCAAGAGAGATAGTTACTTTTTTAAGTTCTGGTTTCATTAATTTAGGTTGTATTTATTTATAAGTAGTATATAGTTGAATTATTTTCTTAAATTCAACGTTTTAACGATCAATCGATATCTTTCAATATCTTTTTTCTTTAAATATTCTAGCATTCTTCGTCTTTTACCTACTAATAATACTAAAGATCTCTTAGTGTTGTTGTCCTTCTTGTTATCTTTTAGATAATCTGTTAAATGATTTATACGTTCTGTGAAAATGGCAATTTGCCCTTCTGATTTTCCGGTATCTTTTTCAGATGAACCGTGTTTTTTAAAAATAGCTTGTTTCTTTTTAGAATCTAAATACATATTTTATCGTTTCTTTTTTTGAAGTGCAAATATAGTATTTATTTTGCTTGAATATATGGTTTTTATTAATAATATATAAGATTAATAAAATTAGAGATTTTATTTTTCAACTCTTTTCTATGAACAATAAAATCTAAAAACCCTTTTTCTAATAAAAATTCTGATTTTTGAAAACCATCTGGCAAGTCTTTCCCAATAGTCTCTTTTATTACTCTTGGACCAGCAAAACCTATTAATGCGTTAGGTTCTGCAATATTAATATCACCCAGCATTGAAAACGAAGCAGTTGCTCCTCCAAAAGTAGGGTCAGTAAGTAATGATATATATGGTATTTTTGCTTGGCTTAGTAAGCTTAAATGTCCGGATGTTTTAGCTAATTGCATGAGAGAGAATGCCGCTTCCATCATTCTTGCTCCCCCTGATTTGGATATAATTAAAAGTGGCATTTTTTTCTTAATAGCTACTTGTATGAGACGACATATTTTTTCTCCAACTGCTGAACTAATAGATCCTCCAATGAATTCAAAATTCATCGATGCTATTGCTATATATTTATTATTTATTTTACCATATGCCGTGCTAATTGCTTCCTTGAAATTTGTTGTTTCCTTTGCTTTTTTTAATCGATCAGTATAACTTTTAGTATCTTTAAATAACAGGGGATCTAGAGCTGTTAAATTCTGATTGATTTCTTTATATTTTTGATTATCAAAAAGTATTGAAAAGTATTGTTTGCTATTAATTCTTGCGTGATAATCACAATTAGAACACACCCAGTAATTCATTTTGTGTTCTTCTTTTGGTGTAAGTTTTTTACATTTCGGACATTTGTCCCACAACCCCTTTGGGATATCTTTTTTATCCTTACTCTCTGTAAAGATTCCTTGATTTTTTCTTTTAAACCATCCCATTTTTTAATTAATTATTTGTCCTAACGAGGCCAAGCAATTCATTTTTGCTCTACTTATTAGTGCTGTTTTTACACCCAGTATATCTCCTTTAGAAAAACAAAATAATGCATCTTGCTGTAGTGCTCTTCCATATGAAAACGTGAGGTTCCATGGTTTATCTATATATAATTTATTTAATAGATTTAGTCTTTCTGCTGCCTCATCACTATTTTGCCCTCCAGATAAAAAAGCAATACCTGGCACTTTTTCAGGGACATTTTTTTTAAGTACCTGAAAGGTCATTTCTGCAATTTGATGATTATCTATACTTTCATTTGATAAATTTCCGGGTAATACCATATTTGGCTTGAGTACAATTGCTTCTAAGTCAACATTTAACAAATTTAATTCATAAAAAACTGCTTGAAGAGCTTTTTCAGTTGTTTGAAAGCATGTTTCAATGCTGTGGTTTCCATCCATTAGGACTTCAGGTTCAACAATTGGCACAAGACCATTTTCTTGACATAGTGAAGCATATCTAGCTAGTGCGTGTGCATTAGCATGTAAGCATGCCTCTGAAGGCATGTCTTGCCCAATTGTTATTACTGCTCTCCATTTTGCAAAATCAGCTCCATTTGACTTATAGATTTTTAATCTGTCTCGTAAATTATCTAATCCTTCGGTAATTTTTTCAGAATTATGATTGGCTAATATTTTAGCACCTTTATCTACTTTTATGCCCGTTAAAATATTTTTTTGTTTTAAGTATTTAGGTATTGGATTGTTAGTTCCTTTTATCGACTGATAAAATGTTTCTTCAAATAATATTACTCCACTAATGTAATGTTCAATTTCTTCTGTAAGCAGTAAAGTGCTTCTATATTCATTTCTGGCTGATTCTGTACTTTTAATGCCCAGTGCTTCAAATCTCTTTGAACATGTTGGGGTACTTTCATCCGCAGCAAGTATTCCCTTGCCTTTGGAGGTCATTTGCTGTGCAATTAATTTTAAATCCTTCATAGTTTTTCAAATTTAAATTAAAATGGATAACCAATAGCTAAATTATATCGAAAATTTCCACTTAATGGGTTTTTTATCCATCTTTCATTTGGCGTTAAAATAGGATCTCTAAGAGGTGTAGCCATATCTATTCGTATAACAAAAAAATCAAAATCATATCTAAAACCCATGCCTATTCCAATAGCTATTTCACTGGCAAATGAATTAAGCTTAAATCTACTTCCTTCTCTAGGGTCATTTTTTATTGACCATATATTTCCTCCGTCTATAAAAAAAGCAGATTTTAATGAATTATAGAGTGGGAAACGATATTCAATATTAAATTCTAACTTGATATCTCCGGTAGAATAATTATTTAAATCTGTACTTGAGCCAGGCCCTAATCCAAATGCTTCCCATGCTCTTATACTATTTACTCCACCTGAAAAGAATTGTTTTTGAATAGGTAGTTCTTCTGAGTTGTCATATGAATAACCAACCCCACAGAATCCCCTTAACACAACAGTGTTGTCCTTGGTTAAAATTATGTATCTTCTTACATCCAAGTCAATCCTTACATATTGAGAAAAAGAGTTGTTAAATATAACATATTGGTTTTTTTCATTTTGTTTAAAACTTAGCATTGGTGCTATTCCAGATAGTAAATTGCCACTAAACTCAGCTTTACCTTTAATATATGTGTGATTGATGGGTTTATATATTTTTTGATTATTAAATGAAAAGATATAGTTTGTGGCTGAAATAAATTTGTCTTCAAATTGTTCTCTTAAATAGGGGTTTTCTATTAGCTCATTTTCAATAAAAGAATTAATCTCTCCAATATCAGAAAAACTTAATTCAATTAAATTTAATTGATGTTCTATGTTTTTAGAACTTTTCCAATTATAGCCTAGTTTTTGAGTTATGATTTCACTAGAGAAATCTGGACGTTGTATTTGAGCTAAAGAAAAAATAAAATTGGTGTTTGTTTGAAAACTAGATGTTAATTTATTAACTATCAATTTTGGCATCATTAGTTTTGGCACACGCAGACCAATTTCATAAAATACTTCTCTAGTGTTGAATATACTCTCATTATTGTTTATTGTTGTTTGTCGATTTTCAAGTGATAATTTTATTTTTCCATTTAAATTCTCACCACCTTTTAATAGATTTTTATTTCCAAATTGGAAGTAAGCGGAAACACCCAGATTACCTTCATCCGCAGACCTTTTAGTTTCTGCTTCGATGGAATAGTACATTTTTATAGGGCTATCAAGATAAATATTACAATAAAGTCGGTTGTTCTTTGTTTCATTAAATTCAATAACAATTTTTTTGAAAAACAAAAGATTAGACAAGTTTCTATATGTTTGTTCGACCTCTTCTTGTGAGTATTTTTGGTTTTTTTCAATATTGATTAATTCACTAATAGTGTTTAGTTTGATTGCTCTTTTAACTTCTTTTTCTATAATAAAAAAATATTTATCTTCAACAATAGTGTCATTGTTGGTACTCGAACTATTTAAATGAATAAATATGTCATCAATATAGAATTTCTGATAAGTAGAAGAATCTATATTAGATTCTTTTAAGCGGAATTTTAAATTGATATTTTTATTTTTTGTACTATCTGCTTCTATATAAATTAATTCTTTAGAAAATTTATAATATCCATTATTTTGTAATAATTTCTCAATTTCAACACGTTCATTATTTACATTATTATACGTAAAAATATCCCCTTTTCTGACATTGTATTTACGATGTTTTTCTTCAATTAAATTGTAGATGTCTGTATTGAAGATTGTATTATACTGTACCTGATTAATAGTGTATGAATCACCTGTGGATATATTGTAAGATACATTTACTTTAGACCCTTTATAGATTATTTCTTTACCTATAGATGCTGTAAAATAACCATTGTTTTCAAAATATGATTTAATTTGATTAATACTTTTATCCACTAATTGATTGTGAAATATAACTGGTGGTTCTCCTATTTTACGCAAATATGTATTAATCCAATTGTTTTTTGTTGGATTGCTTAGGTTATAGACCCATAGGTGGAAAGGAAGAAAACCAAGAATTTTTTTATTTGGAGTTTGTTTTAGAATTGTTTTAATATCTTTTTTTGCGATGTTTTTGATATGTTTTTTATCCGAATGTATTATGTTAACAGTATTTTTTTTTAATATATAATCATTTTGTGTAGCATGTTTTGTGCTATAACATGAACTTATAATTAAAATGGATATTAATAATAGATTTTTTTTAATCAATGCAAATAAAGTTTTATTTTGTCTGTAAAAATATGATTTTTAATGATTTCAAAACAAAAAATAAAGTTTATCAATTCCCTTAAACATAATAAATATAGATTAAAATATAATTGTTTTGTTGCCGAGGGTGTTAACGTGATTAATGAATTTATTCAAGCGCGTTTTGAAATTCAAGATGTTTTTGCGACAAAAGGTACACGGTTACTTTATGACGATTTGCACATAATATCTAAAAATGATTTAAAAAAAATAAGTTTTCTTAAAAATCCATCCAATTCATTAGCAATTTTTAAAAAGCGAATAATAGATCTTGATATTAAACAAGAAAAACTAACAATTATGCTTGATGGTGTATCAGATCCAGGAAATATAGGAACTATTATACGTACTGCAGATTGGTTTCGTGTTGAGAATATATATATATCAGAAAACTCTTGTGATCCATATAGTCCCAAAGTAGTTCAGGCAACTATGGGTTCTTTGGCTAGAGTTAATGTGCATCGAACATCATTAAAATTATTATTGAAAAGAATAAGAAACAAGAATATAATTTGCTATGGGGCAACTTTGTCAGGTGAGAGTGTGTTTAAGTTAATAAAACCTGATTGTTGCGCTCTTGTATTTGGCAATGAAACTCACGGTATTAGTGATGATGTGTTGAAACTAATTGATAAGGAATTATCTGTTCCAGCAAAAAATGAATGTGTAGATTCTTTAAATGTTGCAGTAGCATTTGGAATTATTTTATCTGAATTTAGATAAGATGTTTTTTTTAACTAAATTAGCCTGTAATTTAAATTTTTATTTACAATGAAAAACTTTATTTTATTTGTTTTTGCATTTTTATTGACGGGTAACTTTTCATTTATGGAAGCATCAGAAAATAACGAGTATTCTACATCTGATAAGTATTCCCTAGATAACATATATCTCGACCCTGGTCATAGTCAAAAAAGAGGTAAGGATAAATCTGTTATTGAGGTTTATTATGGAATGCAGCCTTCTTTGGCTCTCAAATATAATTTTTCTCATAAAACTCCAGCAACAGAGTCTGCATATTTTATGATGGGAATGGATTTTGATTCTGACATGTTTGCCAAAATAGGTATTATCTTGAATCCGGGTAAGAAAAATAAAAATTTACCTACAGTACCTAACCCTGATGGAAGACTCTCGGTGTTGTTTAAGGCTTGGAGATATGTTATGTTACGTCAAGCTTTAGAATTTGGTTATAGAGGACATTTTTTAGATACTGAAGAAACAGAAATTATGCCTTATCCTCACTCTGGTACAAATAATGATTATATTGGTTACACAAATGATAATTATGGGGGGCTGACATTTAATTATACATTATTACTAGACGGTAATTTCCTTTTTGATAAAACTATGTGGTATATTTTTGACCATCGTACAGCACGAAGAATTAGGTTGAAATTTGATGCGGGTTTATTTTTTAATTTGAGTAAGTTTAATCAACATGATTTAGATTTTCTTTCTGGTTCTAATAGTGCTATTGAAGATAATGGTGACTTCGTATTCGAAATTAACGAAGATGAACTTAATACTTATGGTTCCGAAGAAACAAACGACTTTTTTGGACAACCAGTATTAATGCCAACATATCCTATTTTAACTCCATTTTTCAACTTTTCAATTGGGTTTGCATTTTAATTGTTTATTCAAAAGTTAACGAAATAAGTATTGATCGCGTTGACAATTGATTTATCATATTGTCGTATTCATTATTTTGAGATATTAACACATTTTTGAGTCCATATGAGTATTTTATTTCTGGAGCAAATTTGAAGTATTCAAAATAAATATCTATACCAAATCCTAAATCAAGAGAATAATTAGTTTTAGAAAATTCGATATTTCTATTTTCGGCTAACTCTTCAAACCCTCCCATATCAAAAATAATATTTGTACCTACCAGTATATATGCTCGTCCATTATTAACACGATCAGATCTGTACTTTAAATAAATTGGTAATTCAAAGTTTGAGATGCCAGAATTTTTGGGTTGTGTTATTTCTTGATTATTGGAGACATAATATATTTTTTGATCAGTAAAATTGAATGATGGTGTTATTCTAAGATTATAGTTTTGTTGAATTTTCACATCCATAATAATTCCAACATTGAAGCCTGGTTCGTATTTTGATAGAATTTGTTGATAATTATTTTGTTCTGTAAATTTACTAGAGTAATTAATCTGAAGTTTATTTTGACTTAGTCCTAATATGAATCCAAAATGATATTTTTGACTATCATAATTAGGGTTATTTAATGGCATTTCTTTTTGTGCAAACAAATTGATTGAAATACAAACTAGAGTGAATACAAGATTGATTTTTTTGCACATAATTTAGTTTAATTCTTCTAAAGCTTTTTTAATTAATTCACATGCTTTTTTAATTTTATCTTCAGAAGCTGCGTAAGAAATTCTAAGACAATCTTCAGTTCCAAAAGCTGCACCTGAAACAGTTGCAACCCCAGCTTGTGTTAATAAATACATTGCAAGATCGTTGGTGTTTTTTATAATTTTATTCTGATATTTTTTTTCTAAATAATAAGACATATCAGGAAAAATATAAAAAGCTCCTTCAGGTTTGTTAATTTTTAAACCTTTTATCTGTGATAATAGTGCAATGATTATGTCTCTTCTTTTTTTAAATATTTGACACATTTGCTTTGTGCAACTTGGGTCTTCTGAAAGAGCTGCAATTGCAGCTCTTTGTGCTATAGAACATGTAGCTGATGTAATTTGTCCTTGCATTTTAATACATGCATTTGCAATGATTTGTGGAGCACCTAGATATCCAAATCGCCAACCTGTCATAGCAAACCCTTTTGATAAGCCATTAATAGTCACAACTTGATCTTGTACTGCTTTAATAGCACCAATACTAAAGTGTTGCTTTTGAAAATTAATATGTTCATATATTTCATCAGATATAATAATAATATTTTTGTGTTTGTTTAACACCATTGCTATATCATGTATTTCTTTCTGACTATATACAGATCCACTAGGATTACAAGGTGAGCTAAATAAAAAAGCTTTTGTTTTACTATTTATTGATTTTTCTAATTGTTGGGGGGTAATTTTAAAATTAGTATTAATATCTGTTTTGATTATTTTAGGAACACCATCAGCTAGCTTTACCATTTGCTGGTAACTCACCCAATAAGGGGCAGGTAATATGACTTCATCATTCTTATCTATTAATACCATTAAAAGTTGAGCTATGCTTTGTTTTGCACCAGTAGAGCAGACAATTTGACCTGGCTTATAGTTTAAGTTATTATCACGCTTGAATTTCATTGAAATTACTTCTAATAAATCCTTATATCCTGGGACAGGTGTATATTTTGAGAAGTTCTCATCAATAGCTTTTTTAGCTGCTTTTTTTATAAAATCAGGAGTATTAAAATCAGGTTCACCTAGACTCAGATTAATAATTGTGCGTCCAGATGATTGTAGTTCTCTACTTTTTCGGGCCATGGCTAGTGTGGCAGATTCTTCAATTTGGCGAATTTTTTTTGAAAGTATGAACATATATAGTTACAATTTATACGATATTAATTTATTTAATTAAATTTAAAAATAATGATATTAAGTTAAGAATTATTTGATATGGAATTTTTTATTGATAATATATTATATATAGCTATTGTTTTCACTGTTTTTTTTATTGTTTTTTTATTTTTTAAAAAACAAAATTCTAATAATACCGTAGGTAGCAAAAAATTATCACCTAATGAAATTGAAATTAGATTAAGAGCTTATGAGCGTATAACATTATTGTTAGACAGGATTAGACCATTAAGCATTATTAATAGATTAGAGCTTCACAAGCTATCTAATAGTGAACTCAAGGTTGTGCTAATCAAAAATATATGTATGGAATATGATTATAATATTTCTCAACAAATATATGTGTCAGATGATTTATGGAGACTAATTGAGTATATAAAGGATAAAATGATTAATCATGTTGCTTTTGTTTCAGATAATTTGAATTCGGATGATAATGCTGCTAAATTTATTGAAAAAATATTGATAGATAAGAGTCAAAATAATCTATTAATTAAACAAGCTCAGAAGCGGTTAAATTATGAAGTAAAAAATTTATCATAATTGCATAATTTCATTATGTATTTTTAAAATTTGTGGTGTTAGTAATTTCTTTTCATTGTTTGTTATAATATAATCAGCTTTGTGTTTTATTTGTTTGTATTGAAGTTGATTTTTGATTATTTTCTTTATCTCTTCTTGAGTTCTTTTGTCTCTTTTGATAATTCTATTTATTCTTAATTTTAAAGGTGTGTGGACTAAGATTATTTTATCTAAATTTTTATTTGTTTCTGACTCAAATAATAATGCGGATTCTTTTATTATATAGTGTGTGGTTTGTTTTTTATACCAATCGTTAAAATTTCTCAAAACAATTGGATGAATAATATTATTTAGTGTTTCAAGATGTTTTTTGTTATTAAAAACAATATGAGCTAATTTATTTGTGTCTATATTTTCCCCACTAATAATAGTATTGCCAAATGTTTTTTTTAAAACAGATACTATGTGAGTGTTTGTATATAATTTTTTTGCAAATAAATCAGAATTAAATACTGGTATTTGTAGGGTTTTTAGAATTTGACTTATAGTTGTTTTTCCTACTCCAATACCACCTGTTAGTCCAATTTTGTAAGGGTGTTTCAATACATGTTAATTATTACGTTATGATTTTTCTTCAATCAAAGATTTATCTCTAGATATGGATTGTTTGTCAATAGTAATTTTTAAGTCATTAGCAATTTCCAATATCACTTTTGTTTCTTTCAGTACAGAAATTTTACCATGAATACCTCCAATGGTTACAACTTTGTCACCTTTTTTCAATTGAGACCGAAAACTATCCTCGTTTTTTTGTTTATTTATTTGTGGCCTGATCATGAAAAAATAAAAGACGAATATAATCAGTATGATTGGAAGAAAGCTGGCAAATCCACCACTAGGAGTAGTTTGTAATAAAACAATTAATGTATTCATATATCTATGTTATTCAATTACCTCAATATTTCCTGTTACTCTAAGTTTTGTGTTCGGAGGTGTTGTGTTTGCAGTTAATGTCACTGTTTTATTTTGTGCCCCTTTTTTATTTTTAGAATTAAATTTGACATTTATTTCACCTGTCCCTTTTGGTGGTATTGGTTCTTTCGGCCAACTTGGAACTGTGCAGCCACAACTACCTTTTGCATTTGAAATAATCATAGGCTCGGTACCATTGTTGACAAAAGTAAATGTAAATTCAGGAGAATCACCTTGTTTAATTGTACCAAAGTCCCATACTTGCCCCCCCTCATTTGTCCAGGAAAATTGAGCTTGACCGCCGTTATCAATTATTTGTGCACTAACTCCATCATCATTTACACTAGAATTAGCAGGTTGCTGCTTAGATGCTACCTCATTAGATTTGTTATTCTGAATTTTGTCAGAGGCATTTTGACAACCTATTAAACAAAGTATTAAGCTTAATGATAGAAAAATTAATTTATTCATTTTATATGTGATTTAGTTGGTACTGTTTGTATTTAATTTTCCAAAAATAATTAAATCTTCGGACTCATTATAGTTTTTTTTCCAAAATATCTTTTGTGTATTTGTCAAGTATCCCATTGATAAATTCTTTACTCTTAGGCGAACTGTATTCTTTTGAGATATCAATATATTCATCTAGCGTTACTTTATGCGGAATATTAGTAAAGTATCTCATCTCAGTAATGGCCATTCTCATAATAATTAAGTCACTTATTGCGATTCTGTCCTTATCCCAGTTTTTAGCTAATTCAAATATAATTTGATTGATTTCATCGGCTTTTTCCACACTTTTTTCAAGGAGTCTATAGGCAAATGTTTTATCTTCTTTGTGGCGAAATAATTCCAATATGTTTAGATTTTGATCATTATTAATTTTTTCAAGCAATGTATTGTAAACTATTAATAAATCATCATTCCAATAGATTGAATGTTCTTCTATAAAGTCATGTATTTTTTCGTTAATTATAATCTGATGTTTGAGTATTTTTAAAATTAAAATTTTTCCAATTTCTGCATCATTACTTTCTTGGTGCATATACTCAGAGTATATGTTAGTTTTTTTCATTTTTTTTAAAATACTTTTCGCAATATTTTGAATTTTATGGTCATCAATATGAATGTATTTTTTTTTTGATGTAATAGCTTGAAGAGTACTGTTTTGTATAAATCTTGTATTTGGATTTAAA
>NZUB01000045.1 GCA_002696965.1 Flavobacteriales bacterium
GCAATAGATAAAAGGTTAAAAAAAAAGATTCCTATCGACTTTTATGATTATGCAATATGTCAATCTTATATTGATACTGTAAGTCACTATGATGTAATAATACGTCGACATTCTAGGTGGTTAAATGCAGTAAGTATTAAAACCAATTCTAGTGAGGTTCTAGATTTATTATTGTCGCATAAGTTTATTAAAAAAATTAAACCTGTTTTAAAATTAAAGCCAGAAACAAAGTATTTTTCTAATGAATTATTAGATGTAAGTCCTTCATTAAGGCTCTCCTCTTCTTTATTATATGGTGCTTCTTTTAATCAAATTGATATGTTAGGAGGAGTAGGGTTACATAATGAGGGATATTTAGGAAATGGCATTAATATTGCTGTTTTTGATGCTGGTTTCATTGGGGTAGAATCATTACCTATTTTTGATAATTTATGGCTTAATAATCAAATTATAGATACCTATGATTTTGTTGATAATGACTCAGATGTTTTTGTTGGGAGTGTTCACGGGACTATGGTTTTATCTACAATGGGGGGGTATATGGCTGATAGTTTAATAGGAACAGCCCCCGAAGCAAATTATATGTTATTTAGAACTGAAGACTCAGCTTCAGAGACTTTAATAGAGGAAGACTATTGGGCAGCAGCAGCAGAATATGCGGATTCTGTTGGTGTAGATATTATTAATTCATCATTAGGCTATACTATTTTATATGATGACACATTAAATAGTCATTCATACATGGATATGGATGGTAATTCTACTATCATTACTAAAGCAGCTGATTTAGCAGCTTCTAGGGGTATATTAGTTGTTAATAGTGCGGGTAATAGTGGAAATAGTAATTGGTATTATATTGGTGCACCTGCTGATGGTGATAGTGTTTTAGCTGTTGGAGCTGTGAATGCAATGGGTCAAATTGCGTCTTTTAGCTCAAGAGGACCAACTTATGATGGACGTATTAAGCCTAATATATGTGCACAAGGTGTACTATCTACTGTAGCCGATCAAGATTCAACTATTAGATACGCAAATGGCACTTCCTTTTCAGCACCTATTATTGCAGGACTTTCGGCTTGTTTGTGGCAAGCATTATTAACTGAAAAACCAGATGTAACTAATATGGATGTTTTTCAAGTTATTCAAGAATCTGCTCATTTATTTGAAAGCCCAAATGATTCCTTGGGTTATGGTATTCCTAATTTCTATTTAGGTTTTTTAAATGCTCTAGAATTAACACACCTTATAGATACTGTACAAGTATATCCTAATCCATATACTGATTATTTTGTTATTGATTATTACATTAAGGAAGACTCTTATATAAAGATTTATAATTCCTTAGGGCAGATAATATTATCAAAATTTATTAAAAAAGATTTCAATAGGGTTATCGTCGATGAATTGTCACAAATTTCTCAGGGGGTCTATTTTTTAACCATCAACAACTTACAATTACATCCGATTATTAAAAAATGAAAAACAAGATTACACAATTATTTTCTATTAAATATCCCCTTATTCAAGCTGGCATGGTCTGGTGTAGCGGCTGGAGGTTAGCATCTGCTGTAAGTAATAATGGGGGATTAGGTATTATAGGTTCGGGATCTATGAGACCAGATGTTTTAAGGGAACATATACAAAAATGCCGTTCTAATACACAATTTAATTTTGCTGTTAATTTACCTCTTCTTTTTCCTTATGCTGCTGAGCATATTGATGTAATTATTCAGGAAAAGGTGCCAATAGTATTTACATCCGCTGGTAATCCGGAAATTTGGACTCAAAAATTAAAAAATCATAATATAATAGTTGTTCATGTTGTTTCTAATTTAAAATTTGCACTAAAGGCAATTAATGCAGGAGTTGATGCACTAGTATGTGAAGGTTTTGAGGCAGGTGGTCATAATGGTAAAGAAGAAACAACAAGTTTTTGTCTAATACCATTAATTAAAAAAAATGTGGATATACCTTTAATTGCAGCAGGTGGTATATCTTCTGGAAAATCGATGTTAGCTGCTATGATTTTAGGGGCTGATGGTGTGCAAGTTGGAAGTCGATTTGTTATGTCTCAAGAAAGTTCAGCTCACATTAATTTTAAAAATAAAATTTTATCTTTAAAAGCTGGAGATACAATTCTAACTTTAAAAGAAATTACTCCTGTAAGAATGATAAAGAATGATTTTTATTTTGAATTAAAAAATGCGTATTTAAAGAATGCATCAGTAGAAGAATTAAGCAACATCCTAGGTAAAGGAAGGGCTAAAAAGGGGATGTTTTTAGGTGATTTGGTAAATGGTGAATTAGAGATTGGTCAAATCTCTTGTTTGTTAGATAGTATTCAACCTGCTTCTGAAATTATTGAGGAAATTATAACCGAATTTAACTTAGCTAAAATCAAGGTTTCTCAATTATAATATGGTTTATTTTACTTTATTTCTTAAATTTGCCCCCCATTTACAAAATTGTTTTTATGAATTTTGATCGTTTGTTAAAAGAAGGTTTGACATTTGATGATGCCTTATTAGTTCCATCATATTCAGAGGTTTTACCAAATGATGTTTCTGTTAATACTTTTTTTTCCAAGAATATTAAGCTGAGTATTCCAATAGTATCTGCTGCTATGGACACCATATCAGAATCACAAATGGCTATTGGTTTATCAAGAGAGGGTGGAATTTCGGTGATTCATAAAAATATGTCTATTGATGATCAAGTAAAACATGTAACTGCTGTTAAAAGATCTGAAAGTGGAGTGATTTTAAACCCAATTACATTATTTAGTACAGCTACAGCGTCTGAGGCCCAGCAAATAATGATAGATAATAATATTGGTGGTATACCCATTCTTAATAACAGCCATAAGTTAGTTGGTATTATTACAAATAGAGATTTAAGATTTGAAAAAAACTTAAATCAGAATGTAGCTAATATTATGACTTCAAATAATTTAATTACAACAGATAAATCTACTTCATTAGCAGAAGCAGAAGCTATTTTACAAAAAAATCGTATTGAAAAATTACCAGTCGTAGATCAAGAGAATAACTTAATAGGTCTTATTACCTACAGAGATATTATGAAGGTAAAAGAACAACCGAAGGCATGTAAAGATTCTTTAGGAAGATTGCGTGTTGCAGCTGCTATTGGTGTGGGGTCTGATAGCATATTAAGAGCAGAAAGATTAGTGGATTCCGGTGTGGATGCACTAGTTATTGACACTGCACATGGACATAGTAAACTAGTAGTTGATACATTAATTGAAATTAAATTAAAATTCCCTAAAATAGACTGTGTTGTGGGTAATATTGCTACCCCTGAAGCTGCAAAATTATTGATTTCTAAAGGGGCAGATGCATTAAAAGTTGGTATTGGTCCTGGCTCTATTTGTACTACTAGAGTTATATCTGGTGTGGGTGTGCCTCAATTAACAGCTATTTATGAGGTTTCAAAAATTGCTAACGAAGCTAATATACCTGTTATTGCAGACGGTGGTATTCGTTTTTCAGGTGATATAGTTAAAGCACTTGCAGCTGGTTCTTCCTCTGTGATGCTTGGTTCTTTATTAGCTGGTTTAGAAGAGTCACCTGGAGAAACAGTTATTTATGAGGGTAGGAAATTTAAAACTTATAGAGGTATGGGGTCTATTGATGCAATGCAAAGAGGATCTGCTGATAGATACTTTCAGGATGTGAAAAATACTAATAAAATGATTCCTGAGGGAATAGTTGGGAGAGTGCCATATAAAGGAAAATTAAAAGAAGTTCTTTTCCAGTATATAGGTGGCTTAAGGTCAGGTATGGGATATTGTGGAGCGAAAGATTTATTACAACTAAGACGTGCTAAATTCACAAAGATTACACATGCTGGCGTTAATGAAAGTCATCCACATAATGTTACAATAACCAAGGAGGCTCCAAATTATAGTCGACGATAAATTAAATTATATAATGAAAAAACAGATTTTATATTTTACACTTTTTATTTTTTGTCATCTATTTTCACAAGATGTTAATACTCTTTTTTCTATTGGAAGTACAAAAATAGATGTGAATGATTTTATGCAAAATTATTATAAGAATAAGCTAGATACTGACACATTGAATTTACAAGAGTCCTTAAAAGAATATTTAGATTTATACATCAAGTTTAAGTTAAAGGTAGTAGAAGCGGAGCAATTAGGCCTAGATACTATACCATCTTTTATAAGGGAACTAGAGGGGTATCGTAGACAGTTAGTAAAACCTTATTTAACAGACAATACGGTTTCGGAATTTTTATTAGAAGAAGCTTATGAAAGGTTACAATATGAGGTTTCAGCAAGTCACATTTTAATACAAATTGATGATAATAATGATACCATACAAGCTTATAATAAAGCTGTTGATTTGAAAAAAAAATTAGATGATGGTGCAAATTTTATCAGTTTAGCTCAAAAATTCTCAGATGACCCCTCTGTTAAGGAAAATAATGGAGATTTGGGGTATTTTTCTGCTTTATATATGGTTTATCCATTTGAGACAGCAGCATATAACACTTCTAAAGGTAGTATTTCTGAGATAGTCAGAACAAGATTTGGGTATCATATTTTGAAAGTCAATGATAAACGCTTATCTAGAGGAGAAGTCAAAGTGGCACATATTTTAATTAGAAATAATAATGACAGTAAGAGCATATTGAATTCAAAAAATAAAATAACTGAAATTTATGATTCACTTTTAGTGGGTGTAAATTTCACTGATTTAGCAAAAAAATTCTCAGATGATAAGAAGTCTGCTATTAATGGTGGAGAATTAGATTGGTTTGGTACAAATAAAATGGTAAAAAAGTTTGAAGATGTTTCCTTTTCTTTAGATTCAATAAATGCCTTTTCTTCTCCATTTCAAACAGAATTTGGCTGGCATATTGTTAAATTAATTGATAAAAAAAATCTACCACCATTTAATGAAATAAAATCATCTCTTGAAAAACGCATAGAGCGAGATTCAAGATCTCAAAAAACCAGGAATGTGGTATTGGAAAAATTGAAAAAAGAATGGGGTTTTGTTGAAAATATTCATGCAAAAAACTTTTTTTATAATGTTATAAATGAGGATTTTATAAAAGGAGGAAGTATTTTAGATAAACTTAATGGGACTGGTCACATTATGTTTGTGTTTAACAATCAGTATGATACTCAACAGCGTTATGTTTTTCAAGAAGATTTTGCAAAATTTTTAATTTCGTTTCAATCCAGATTAAAATCGAAAAATATCGATAATTTCAATTTAATTATTGATGAGTTATATAATACGTTTAAAGAGCAAAAAATTTTAGAGATTGAAAGTGCTAATTTAGAATACAAATATGATGAATTTAGGTTGTTGTACAATGAGTATCACGATGGTATTTTAATGTATCAATTACAAAAAGATGAAGTGTGGGATAAAGCAATTACTGATACGCTAGGTTTACAGAGTTATTATGCTGAAAATAAATCAAATTATATTTGGCCCAATAGAGTACATGCTCAAATTTACACATGTAAAGACTTAAGTGTTTTAAATAGAGTAAAGCGAAAATTAAGGAGAGGTTTTGTTGGTCAAAAATTATTAAATGATATTAATAAGTCATCATCCTTAAATCTGTCAATGATAGATGATGTCTTTGCTCATGGAGATAATTCACTTGTTGATAAATTGATTTTTGATGTAGCATTTGATTCTATTAATCAAGATGATTTCATTGTAACTAATGAAAACAGTATTATGTATATAGATAGCTTATTACCAGCTTCATATAAATCATTAGAAGATGTTAAGGGTTTAGTTATTTCAGATTATCAATCTTTTTTAGAAAAAAAATGGTTAAGTAAATTAGAGAAGAAACATGAAATTGTTATTAATAATGAATTATTTGTTTTAGCGCAAACAGGAGCCTTAAGTATTAATATGGGTGATGTTGATTATAGCAAAGAAAGTATTGATGTAGTAAGTTTTTCTTCGGTATTTGCAAAAACTGTCAGTTTATTAGGATCTTCTAAAGACACATTTTTTGGTTGGAACGGTCAAATCTATAACACAGAAATCAATTCACCATAGATGCTTAAGCGTTTTTTTTTTGTAATATGCCTGTTTATTTTTTTTACTTGTCAGAATAAAGAAGATAATAGAAAGAGAGTAGCCAGGGTTTTTGATAATTATTTATACTTTGATCAACTACCAACTCCACCTAATGCTCAGGATAGTTTGATTTTCACAACCAATTTTATTAACCAATGGGCTACTAAAGAACTTTTATTCAATAAAGCAAAATTTAATATTGATGATAGTGGACCATCTTATATTGATAGCCTCGTTCAGTTGTATAAGTCTTCTTTACTAACACACTACTATAAGCAATCTTTAATACAGATGCATTTAGATACGATTGTAGATGATACATTAGTAATTAATTATTATCAAAATAATATTGACAATTTTCCCTTAAAAGAAGATTTAGTGAAGTTAAATTATGTGAAAATCAAAAGAATAGCTCCCAATATTCAGTATTTAAAAGATAATTTTCCATCTAATAGTACTGAATTCCAAGATTATTGTGTGCAGTTTGCTGAAAAATTTTTTTTAGGTAATGTTGATTGGGTGAGCTGGCTAGATGTTATTGATGAGTTACCTGTAGAATTTTTTGATTTTTTAATGAATACACAAAAAAATTTAAAAAAAAATAATATAATAGAGTTAGAAGATTCAACTTACCAGTATTTTCTTTTTATACAAGATTTTAAAACAAAAGGTACTTCTTCACCGTTAGAATATGTATCTTCGTTAATCGAAAAAATCATTATTAATAAACGAAAAAAAGAACTTGTTAATAATATTGAACGTGATTTAGTGGAAGATGCTATAATAAATAATAATTTTGAATTATATGATTAGATTTTTGGTATTTATATGTGTGCTGTTACATGTTGCGTATTCTTATGCACAAGAAAATCAAAGTGTGTTAGTAGAAGGTGTTTTTGCCGTTATTGGAGATCATGTGATTTTTTACAGTGATATTGAAGATCAGATTTTACAGTATAGACATCAAGGATTAATTATTAATAATGAGGATAGTATTAGAGATAAAATAATTGAAGATTTATTTTATCAAAAAATCTTGTTACATTTTGCGGCACAAGATAGTTTAGAGGTTGATGTTTCAGAACTTGATAACACAGTTAATCAACGTATATTGTTTTTTCAAGAACAATTAGGTTCACAAGAAAAAGTTGAGAATTACTTTAACAAATCAATTGATGAATTAATTGATGAATTAACACCAATGATTCAAAATCAATTATTAATTCAAAAAATGCAATTCCAAATAACTAAAGATGTCAATGTTTCACCACTAGATGTAGAAAATTTTTATCATTCTTTTACTGAAGACAGTCTTCCTATAATTCCAGATCAGTATCAAGTAGCCCAAATTCTTAGAACACCAAAAGCTGCTGAAATAGCTGTAGAGGAAACATTATCTAAATTAGAGGATTTGAGAGAACGAATTTTGAATGGAGCAGATTTTGCAACTATGGCTATTTTATATTCTGAAGACCCAGGTTCTTCTCGTAATGGTGGGGCATATTATAATATTAAAAAGGGAGAGTTTGTTAGAGAGTTTGAGTCAATAGCATTTAGCTTAGATATTGACGAGTTATCTGAAATATTTAAAACGGAATATGGCTATCATATTGCTCAATTAATTCAAAGAAAAGGAAACAAAATAGATGTTAGGCATATTTTAATGACTCCTAAAATATCTAATAATGATATGTTAGTAGCAAAAGATTTTTTAGATTCACTAAGGCTAGAGATTATGGATGATGAAATTGCGTTTGAAGTAGCTTCTAAAAAGTTTTCCTCAGATAAAGCTACACGTTATAATGGGGGCTTACTAATTAATCCCAATACAAATAATTCTTTTTTCACTAAAGATGATTTAGATCGTGTTGTTTATAACGAAATATCTACATTATCTATTGGTGCTATAACAAAGCCTATTTATATTAAGCTTCAAAATGGAGAAGAAGCTTATCGAATTATTAAACTGGTTGATAAAAAGGAGGAACATTCTGCAAATTTAGATGATGATTATGTATTTTTGAAAAATTATTGCTTTCAATTAAAGAAGGAGGGACTTTTACAGAATTGGTATCAAAAAAATATACATAAATTACATATTCAATTTACAGATGATTCATCAGAATATGATTTTTATAATAATTTATTAGAACAATGAATAATAGTCAAGATATAAAGCTGATAGATCAATTAGTTTCTAAATACACAGCTACAAATAATGAAATATCTCAAATTATCGTTGGGCAAAATCAAGCTATCAAGCAAATTTTAAGTACTATTTTTGTTGGTGGTCACGCTTTATTAATAGGAGTTCCTGGCTTAGCAAAAACTCTATTAGTAAATACTATATCTCAGATACTTGGTCTTCACTTTAATCGTATTCAATTTACTCCTGACTTGATGCCTTCAGATATTATAGGTAGTGATGTTTTAGATAAAGAAAGGCAATTTAAGTTTATAAAAGGACCTGTTTTTTGTAATATCTTATTAGCAGATGAAATTAATCGAACTCCCCCTAAAACTCAATCTGCTTTACTTGAAGCTATGCAAGAAAAAACAATTACTGTTGGTGGTCAAAAACATCAACTTTCTTTTCCTTTTTTTGTTTTAGCTACACAAAATCCAATTGAACAAGAGGGAACATATCCTTTACCTGAAGCACAATTAGATAGATTTATGTATAGTATTTTTTTAGATTATCCAACTGTTAAAGAAGAAATTGATATAGTGAAAAAAACTACGTTATCAGCCATGTCTGAAGTGCAAGCATTATTTACGATTGAAGAAATTTTAAAATACCAAAAGTTGATTTTAGAAATACCCGTTAATAATAATGTTATTCAATATGCTGTTGAATTAGTACATAAAACCAGACCAAATCGTGCAGGCTCTTCAGATTACATTAATAAGTATATTAGTTTTGGAGCTGGACCAAGAGCCTCACAATACTTAGTATTAGGTGCTAAGATCAATGCTATATTAGCAGGTAAGTATTCACCTGATATTGAAGATGTTAAACAAGTTGCTTCTTGGGTGTTAGCACATCGTTTGGTTAAAAATTATAAGGCTGAATCAGAAGGTGTTTCTACTAATGAAATTATTAAAAATCTACTTTAAAGATAATTTGTTTAATATATCTAATGCTTTTTTTCTAGGGTTTTTTGGGGGTTTTTTTTGAGATTCTGCTATTATTTTTTGGAATCTGCTGTTTTGTTTTAACTTTTCTAACCAACCCGCTTTGAGTATTTTTTCTAACCAAATTCCATTTTGTTTTTCTCTGTTTATTTGGATTTTATTATTATTCCATTTTGCATTAAAAATCGACTCAATTTGATTCCATATTTTTTTAATATTTAGCTTTTTTAATGCCGAGCATGTAAATACATATTGTGTTTTATTACTTGTTATTTGTAAATGATTCTCTAAGTTGAATTTAACCTGTTTAGCTTTTTCTATGTTTAAATCCATTTTATTAATTACTATAATATCACTTAATTCTAAAACTCCTTTTTTTATAAATTGTAAATCATCTCCATTTTCACTCAATGTTAAGTATAAAAATAAATCGGTCATTAATTGAACTGATATTTCAGATTGTCCTACACCGACAGTTTCAATTAAGATAATTTCATAACCAGCAGCTTCACATAATGTTATAATATCTTTTGTGCTATTATGCACTCCCCCTAATTGTCCTTTATTTGGAGAAGGTCTGATAAATGCTAATTCATGGTTTGATAATTTCTGCATTCGAGTTTTGTCTCCTAATATACTTCCTTTAGATATTGTGCTACTTGGGTCAATAGTTAGTATAGCTATTTTATGTTTTTGTTTTATTAAATGTAAACCCAGTGCTTCAATAAAAGTACTTTTACCTACCCCGGGAGTTCCGCTAATTCCAATACGGATAGATTTTGATTTGTAATTAAGACATTCTTCTATTAATTCTGAGGCTAATTCTTGATCTTTAACTAGTGAGCTTTCAATTAAAGTAATTGCTTTACTTAAAATGGCCCTATTATTGGTTTTGACACCTTTTATATATTCTGCTATCTTCATCTCTTTAAATTAATTCATTTAATATATCTAGAGCTGCTTCTACTACGATGGTTCCGGGGCCAAATATTTTTCTTACACCTTTGTTTTTTAAGTATTGATAGTCTTTTTTAGGTATAATGCCTCCCGCTATAATCATAATACTGCTATTTCCAAGTACTTTTAATTGTTGAATTAAACTTGGTATTAGTGTTTTATGACCTCCTGCTAATGAAGATATCCCAATAATATGCACGTCATTTTCTATAGCTTGTTTTGCAATTTCTTTGGGTGTTTGAAAAAGTGGAGCAATATCAACATCAAAACCTATATCTGCAAAACTAGTCGCTATAATTTTGACACCTCTGTCATGTCCATCTTGACCTAGTTTTGCTGTTAAAATTCGTGGTCTACGTCCATATTTTTGTTTGAATTTTTCGGTTAATTTTTGGGCTATGATAAATTGAGAGTTCTTATTTTGTTCCATGGCATAAATTCCTGAATTTATTATTGTGTTTGCTTCGTAGCGTCCAAATACTTTTTCACAAGCCATAGATATTTCACCTAAAGTTGCTTTGTTTTCTGCAGCTTCTATGGCTAGTGAAAGTAAATTAATTTTGTCTGATAAACATCCTTTTGATAATTTATTCAAGTACTTATTTACTAATTGTTCATTTCTATTTTTTTTGATTTTATTAAGTTTTTTTATTTGAGTTTTTTGAACTAGTTTATTGTTAATATCTAGAATTTCTATATCCTCATATTCATTATCTTGAAAGCAATTTAGTCCAATAATTAGATTTTTAGCATTATCAATACTTGCTTGTCTTTTGATTGCAGATGCTTCTATTTTAAGTTTAGGAATGCCTTTTTCAATTGCCTTAGACATACCTCCTGCTTTTTCAATTTCTTTAATGTGTTTTTTGGCTTTTTGCAATATTTCTTGCGTGAGTATTTCCAAATAATATGAACCACCAAATGGATCAATAGTTTGACATATATCAGTTTGTTCTTGTAAGAATAACTGTGTGTCTCTTGCTATTTTTGCAGAATTTTCAGTAGGTAAACTCATTGCTTCATCTAAAGCATTTGTATGCAATGATTGTGTGCCTGCAATTGTAGCAGCTATAGCCTCTATAGTCGTCCGTGTAATATTGTTTTGTGGATTTTGTGCAATTAGACTCCAACCAGAAGTTTGACAATGAGATCTCAACATCATGGATTTAGGGTTTTCGGGGTGAAAATTCTGCATGATTTCTGCCCACAATATTCTAGCAGCTCGTATTTTAGCAATTTCTGTAAAAAAGTTCATTCCGACTCCCCAAAAGAATGATAGTCTTGGTGCAAAATCATCTATTTTTAATCCTGCTTGAAGCCCTGTTCTTACATATTCTAAACCATCAGATAGTGTATATGCAATTTCAAGATCTGCACTTGCACCTGCTTCTAGCATATGGTATCCACTTACACTGATACTGTTAAATTTTGGCATATTTTTCGAAGTATACTTAAATATGTCACTAACAATTCGCATAGATGGTTTTGGTGGGTATATGTATGTGTTTCGAACCATAAATTCTTTGAGTATGTCATTTTGTATTGTGCCGCTTATTTTGGATAGTGCTATTTTTTTTCTTTTTGCAACCACAATAAAAAAAGCCATAATTGGTAGAATCGCACCATTCATGGTCATGGATACAGATGTTTTTGCTAAATCAATACCATCAAATAATCTTTCCATATCTTCTACACTGTCAATAGCTACACCTGCTTTTCCAACATCTCCAGATACTCTTGGATGGTTAGAGTCGTATCCTCTATGAGTAGGTAAGTCAAAAGCAACTGAAAGTCCACTTTGTCCAGCTTTTAGGTTTTTTTTATAAAATTTATTTGATTCTTCAGCCGTTGAAAATCCCGCGTATTGACGAATAGTCCATTTTTTATTACAATACATTGTTGTATATGGACCTCTTAAGAAAGGAGGTGTACCTGCTCCAAAATCTAAATGTTTAACATTTTTTATATCATTGGAAGAATATTTTGATTTTAATTTTATGCCTTCAGAGGCGTTCCATGATATATTGCGATGTTTTAATTTTTCTTTCTTTTGATAGCCATTTGTATATTCCTGTGTTATTTTTTCAATTAAAAAACTTCCGTTTAAACTATCAGAAACTTTATTTAAAAATGATTCATGTTTTAAGATTAATTGTTGTTGAATATTTAATTTATTTTCAATCTTTGAATTCATTATTAATGAATTACAGCCGCCTAAAATTGACCCAATTGATTTAACACATGACTCTATTAAAGAGTGGTATTTGTTATTTTTCACCTTAATAACACACTCTATATATGGGGATATTTTGAATTTTTTTTCAAAATTAATTCTAAATGCTCTTAAGTAACCAATTTCACTTAAAAAAAAACTACTTGGTTGATAAGTAAATAAGATGTGTTTTGGATTGTAATAATTTGTTGGTTTTTTTTTATTAAATGATTCTATGTCAATTTGAATATAATGGAATTTAGGAAGTAGTTTTATGTATTGATTATAGTCTTTTTTTGAAATCTTTTTCTGATAAAAGGAACCAACGAGTTTTTTTGAGTTAATCTGTCTTTTTTTTGCTATTGCTAATAGAGAATTAATAAGAAAATCTATTTTTTTAATTTTTTTAAAATTTAATTTAATAATGTCGATTTGGATATCTTTTAGGATGACCTCTAAATTATGGTCTTTAAAATTTAAAAAAGTAATAGAATTTACTCCCATCTTTAATAATTTTAAAGCCTCTTTATTGGCTTTTTTTTCTGAACTTATATCAATTTCAGCGGTTATTTTCCAGTTGCTATTTTTATCAAAGGTATTGGTTTTTTCTATTTCATTTTGAAAATAAATTGGGTCAAATATTTTGTTTTTAAATTGAATTTTAAAGTCTCTTTTTTTTATGCTTTTACACCAATCCTTTTTTGTTTGTTTTGCAAATCCAGGTGTGTTAGAAAATAATTTAATTTTTTTCATATTATTTATTCAATCATAAAAATTTCCTCATTTTTCTTTGATAGAAACATTTTTTCTCTAAAATATTTTTCTAGTTCTTCAGATAGTGTGTCTTGTGATAGAATTTGAATTAACTCTAAGTCTTTTTCTATTTCATTGCTATAGTATTTAATGTCTTTTTCTATTTTTTTAATTTGTCGTTCTTTTTTTATTTGATTTTTGATTGAGTGGGTATCAAAAAAAGCTATCCAGATAAAAAATAAAAATCCAGATAAAAAATATTTATTTTTTAACCATTTAGGTGTTATTAGATAAAGCTTTTTAAGTTTATTCATTTTTCTAAAAATGGATATCTATAATTTTTTTCTGGTAAAAAGTTCTCTTTTATTGTTCTTGGAGAAACCCATCTTAATAGATTAAGATAGGATCCAGCTTTATCATTTGTGCCTGATGATCTTCCACCCCCAAATGGTTGTTGTGATACAACAGCCCCAGTAGGTTTGTCATTAATATAAAAATTACCTGCTGCCATTTTTAAGTATTTGAGACTTTCATTAATGATATTTCTGTTTTTTGAAAATATAGCTCCTGTTAATCCGTATTCAGATGTTTCATCTATTATTTTGAGTGTTTTTTGAAAATCTTTATCCTCATATATATAGATTGTTAAGATAGGGCCAAATAACTCTTCCTCCATTGTAAAAAAATTAGCTTTTTTGGTAACTATTACTGTTGGTTGAATAAAATAACCTACACTTTTATCTACTTTACCTCCAAAAATAATTTTAGCAAATTTATTTTGTTTCACTTTTTTAATCACTTTATTTAATTTGTCGAATGATTGTTCATGAATCACAGCATTCATAAAGTGTGAAAAATCTTCGGGGTCGCCAACAGAAATTGTTTTTAATTCTTTTATTAGTTCATTTTGAATACTTTTCCATTGACTTTTAGGTAAATAAGCTCTTGATGCCGCAGAGCATTTCTGACCTTGATATTCAAATGCTCCTCTTATTAGTGCGGTTACTACTTCTTTAATGTTCGCAGAATTATGTGCTAGGATAAAATCTTTTCCGCCTGTTTCACCTACAATTCTGGGATAGTTTTTATATAAATGAATATTATTTCCTATTGTTTTCCAAATATCTTTAAACACTTTTGTTGAGCCAGTAAAATGAACACCAGCGAAATTAGGATGTTTAAATACTACGTTACTAGCTGTAATAGGGTTTGTATATATTACATTAATGACTCCTTCAGGAAGACCAGCTTCTTTAAGTAAATTAATTATGACCTTAGTTGAGTAAATTTGACTTTCGGATGGTTTCCACACTATTGTGTTACCCATTAAGGCGGGAGCAATACATAAATTTGCAGCAATTGATGTGAAATTAAAAGGTGTAATTGCAAATATAAAGCCTTCCAATGATCGGTATTCCATTTTATTCCATATTCCTTTTGAAGATTCAGGTTGATTCTGATAAATTTCACTAGCAAATTTGACATTAAAATTTAAAAAATCAATTAATTCACATGCTGCATCAATTTCTGCTTGAAATATATTTTTAGATTGTCCAATCATGGTAGCTGCATTTATTTTTTGTCTGAAGGGCCCAGCAAGTAATTCGGCAGCTTTCAAAAAAATAGATGCTCTCGAATAAAAATCCATGGACTCCCAATCACTTTTTGCTTGTAAGGCCGAAGTAATTGCCTTGTGCACATGTGTTTTGTTGCCTTCGTAATATTTGCCAACAATATGCTTGTTTTTGTGAGGAGGATATATGTGTTTTGTGTTCCCTGATTTGACATTTTTCCCATTAATAAACATTGGTATGTCAACTACTTTATTCATTAATTTATTGTATTCTA
>NZUB01000046.1 GCA_002696965.1 Flavobacteriales bacterium
TCTATTTTTTTTTGGTGAATTGGCATAGAAACAACTATAGTATTTATACCAGTTAATGCACATAATGTAGATGTTAGTGCTGAGTCAATCCCTCCAGATATACCAACAGTTAATGTTTTAATCCCATTATTTTGGGCGTATTCTTTAATCCAATGGACAATAAAATTTTTAATACTTTTCACCATTTTTTAAAATAAAAAGCCTAATCTTAATCCGATTTGATGAAATAATGCATCTGGGTCGTTGTTGTCCCCTAATGCATTTGTAATATTGTTGTTAAAAAATAAACTACCTTCTACGGATGTTTTACCCCCTAGTGAATACTCCATCCCAATAAAAATGGAAACATCAATAAGTCCTGGATTGGTTGTTTTGTTGAGCGTATTTGGACTAATCATTTCTTTGATTTTTAAATTAATAGATGGTCCAATCCTTGCAAAGTAATTAAAATACCCAATTTCCCTTGATCTCATTTTTATAAAAATCGGAACGGTTAGATATTGTACTTTATAATCAATTGTTTGATTTTCACTTATCACCCCCCCCTTATATGTAATGCCAAAGCCCGATTCTAATCTATGAAATTCATTTAAAGCTACTTCTAAAGCATAGCCATATATAACTCCCGGTTTGCTATTTGTTTCTGTATTTTCTGAGTCTGTTTGGATGAAATTAATTGCTGGAGCAACATATAGCCCCATTCGAGCATTTTTAAGCTTGTTGCTAAATTCTTGTGAAAAAGAAAATGAAAATAAGATGCAAAACAAATAGAGAAAATTCAACTTTTTCATATTTTTAAAAAAATCTGTAGTTCATGTCTAATATACATTATATGAATAAATAAAATGAAATGAAAAAAAAGATTTTATTAACTTTTTTAACACTTGGTTTTTTGCTTATAGCCTTTTGGGTATTTAATAAAGATTCTGAAACCATAAAAGACTCATGTGATTTAAGTGTTTACAGGTTTGAACAAGATTTTTTTAGTTTAAATCCAGACTCGTTTGATATTAAAATGCCATTGTTAAAAAGTCAATATCCAAGTTTTTTTCTTGATGAAGAGGTGGATTTTAAAAGAGATGTTTTTCTCAATGACACTCTCCAAGATATTTTTGATACAGTTCAAAAGTTCTTTCAAGATGATTTGTTGGATTTAACACAATTACAAAAAGGGTTTTGTAATTATAAAATGTATTTTCCGAACCATAAGCTTAGTTTATACACTTACATAGAGGGAACGTTTGATTATAGATATCCCGTTGTTTATGCAGATGAGAAGCTATATGTTTCTCTAGATCTTTTTTTAGGAAGTAATCACCTTTTTTATACTTCTATTCCAGAATATATTAAGTTTTCTCATGATTTTGCATACTTGCCGTCTACTTGTTTTATTTCATTAGCTGGCAGACACATCCCATATCAGCAGCCAGAAAATTTTATTTCCGCCATGTTATACTATGCTAAGGCTTATTTTTTTACTTACAATATGTTACCAGAAATTCAAGACAGTGTCTTGTTCAAGTGTTCACAAGAAAAAATAAATTGGTGTATAAATAATGAGAGGGTTATTTGGGAATATATGATTGAAAAAGACTATCTGTTTTCAACTTCACCAGAATTGTTGGAAAGATTTATTTTTCTAGCTCCGTTTTCAAAATTTGGATTAGGTGTAGACCAAAAGTCGCCAGGCAGTATAGGTGTCTGGCTGGGATTACAGATTATAAAATCATATGTAAAGAATAATAATATATCATTAGTAGATTTATTAAGTGAAACAGATTATATAAAAATTTTAAATCAATCAGGATATAAACCTTAAAAAAATGAAAAAAAACGCAACTATAAATTTTGAAGTTACTTTAGATGAAAATAATATTCCGGAAGATATTCATTGGTCTGCTTCAGACAGTGATTTTGACAGTAAAAAAGCAAAAGCGATTATGATTTCAATTTGGGATGGTGAACAAAAAAGCTCTTTAAAAATCAATTTATGGACAAAAGAAATGATGGCTGAGGAAATGAAGTTTTTCACTTTTCAAATACTGGATTCTTTGGCAGATAATTATAAAAAATCTGTGGGCGATGAAAAGGTGTCACTTGAAATAAAGAATTTTGCTAAAAAAATAGGTAAAGATATCAATGTGATTAAGTAGTTTTTGATAGAAAATCGAAATATTGATTATTTAGTTGTTCGATTTTTTGTACAATCTCTTTTTTACCAATTTTATTTTTGGATGAGGTGATAATAGTTTCAGGAACTTTATTCCAGTTTTTTTGTTTCATACACCGATTATAAGATTCCACATGTTTTTTAATTTTATCAACACTCAATTTGTCACATTTTGTGAATGTCCGAATAAAGTAAATATTGTTATTAACTAGCCATTCCATTTTTTCTAAATCAATTTTTTGAGGTTTGATACGGATGTCAATTAAAAAAAATACAGCCACCAGTTGAATGCCTCTTTTTTGAAAATAATTATCTGCTCGGTCTATTATTTCTTTTCTTTTTTGTTTACTTATTTTTGCGTAACCATATCCCGGTAAATCTACTAGCCACCATTTTTTATTAACTTCAAAATGATTAATTAGTTGGGTTTTACCAGGCTTAGATGATGTAAATGCAACCTTTTTCCCTAGTATTGAATTTATTAAAGATGATTTTCCAACATTTGATCTGCCTATAAATGCGTATTCAGGTTGATTTTTTGAGGGGCAACCATTAACGGTGTTGCTGGATTGAAAATGACTTATTTCAAAATTAAAATCAGGTTTCATATTTTTGTTTTTTTAGCCAGTTAACAAGAATTTGGTTAAATATTGTGGGTTGTTCTATCATTGGGGCATGACCACATTGTTTTATCCAAAATAAATCTGAATTAGGAATTTCTTGATGAAACTCTTTTCCTACTTCAGGAGGGGTGACTTTGTCATTTTCACCCCAAATAATACATGTTTTTTGTGTTATATTAGGTAGGTCTTTCTTCATGTTGTGTCTAATAGCAGATTTGGCCATCATTAAAACTCTAATGACCTTCTCTCTACTATTTACAATTTCAAATACTTCATCTACTAATTTTTTACTTGCTTTAGCAGGATTAAAGAAAACCTCCTCGGTTTTCTGTTTTATATACTCGTAATTACCTCTTTTGGGAAATTTCCCGCCTAGAGTATTTTCATATAAACCCGAGCTGCCCGATAAAATTAATTTGTCAATTTTATCGGGATACTGAAGTGCTAATATTAAGCCAATGTGTCCACCTAAAGAGTTCCCAAGAACAGAGTATTTTTTAATATTTAAGTCTTCACTGAACTTATTAACAAAATCAGATAATTCTTTAACATTAGTCTTCAAGATAGGCATGCTATAAAGCGGTAGCATTGGTAAAATTACTCTAAAACCATGATTAGGTAGATTGTTAAGAGTTGTCTCAAAATTACTAACTGCGCCCATTAAGCCGTGTAGTAAGATAATAGTTGGTCCAGAGCCCTTTTCTATATAGTTGTAATTCAGTTTCATTATTTTATATCATGATATTTAAAGTCACAAATATATATTTTAAACATTAAGATGCCTAGTGCATCAATATAGTTATTAACAGTTAATAGTTCAAAATGTTAATATGTTGTTCATTTCTTGTGAAAAAAAATAAGTGGGATAAAGTGGTATAAAGTGGGGCTAAATAACTAGTTTTGTATAAGTTTTTTATATAAAGTGGAAATAAATGGGTGCACATTTGATAGGTGTTTATGAATGCAAGCTAGATGCTAAGAGCAGATTTATGCTACCTAAAGCATTTAAAAAACAGTTGAGTTCAGCTGTAGATTCCCCGTTTATATTAAAGAGGAGTGTTTTTCATAAATGTTTAGAATTATTTACAATGGATGAATGGAATCAGGTGGTTTTAGACATTAACAAATTAAATCGATTTGTGAAAAAGAATAATGATTTTATCAGAATGTTTACGGCTGGTGTTAAAGTTGTTGAGTTAGATAATACGGGTAGGCTTTTATTGCCAAAAGACTTACAATTATTCTCAGGAATTAATAAGGATTTAGTTTTATCAAGTTCTGGAAACATGATTGAAATATGGGATAAAAAATCATACGAATATATAATTAACAATGATAATATTGATTTTGCTGCTCTTGCTGAGGATGTGATGGGACCTAAAGATATTAAAGATGAATAAATATCATGAATCAGTTTTATTAAATGATTCAATAAGGGGACTAAAAATCAAGCCAGAGGGGATATATGTTGATGTAACATTTGGAGGAGGAGGACACTCAAAAGAAATATTAAAAAAATTAACAACAGGAAGCTTAATCGCATTTGATCAGGATCAAGATAGCTTAATAAATAACATACAGGAAGATAATAGATTTATAATGATTCATTCAAATTTCCGACACATAAGGTTAAAATTACAACAAATAGGCATATCGATGGTTGATGGAATTATAGCAGATTTAGGTGTTTCATCTCATCATTTTTCTGATAATGGTAGAGGTTTTTCATTAAAATATGACTCAATAATTGATATGAGAATGGATAAGAAGTTACAGAAAGATGGTAGGTATATTTTAAATACATATAATCAGCAAAATTTAGATCGGATATTTAGAGAACATGCAGATTTCAATAATCCAAGATCAATTAGCAGTGCGATTATCGAAGCTCGTAAAATAAAAGAAATTACTACCACTTTTGATTTTAAAAAAATCTTTAATTCAATTGTTAATAAGCAGTATGAGAATAAATTTTTTGCAAGGTTGTTCCAGGCAGTTCGTATTGAGGTAAATGATGAATTAAATGCATTAAAAGAGTTATTAGTTCAGTCTAAAGATATTTTAAAACCATCAGGGAGACTAGTTGTTATTGCTTATCATTCGTTGGAGGATGTGCTTGTAAAGAGATTTATGAAGTTTGGTAATTTTTTAAATTTTCAAGAAAAAGATTTTTTTGGTCGTGCCAAATCAAGTTTCAAGGTTATTACTAAAAAACCCATAATTCCTTCAGAATTTGAATTGAAAAATAATACAAAATCCAGGAGTGCTAAACTTAGAATATGTGAAAAAATATAATTTAATATGCTTCAAAAGTTAAAAAAAATTCAATTTTTAAAAAACACAGATTTATTTAATATTAGATCATTTATCACGGTATTTGTGATTTATTCCTTTATCAGTGTTTGGCTGGCAAATGTGTCTGTTAATAAGGATTTTAGGTTAAGACATTTAGTAGAAAATCACAAAATTATAAAGTCAGAATATGTCAGAAATAAAACAATTTTAATGACTTTATCCAAGAGGTCCAATTTATTGCAAAAAGCTAATTCACTAGATTTCTTTTCAGCAGATAAGCCAATTATAATTATTCAGTTAGATCATGAAAATTAAGCATCCATTAAGATTGGCCATATTATCTACTTGTATTTTACTGTTAAGTTTTTTGGTTGTAATTAATATGTTAAAAATTATTAATGAAAAAAATTATGAAACAGTTGAACACTTAAAGATGGTGACTCTTAAAGCAGAGCGAGGTAATATATATACACATGATTATCAATTATTATCTGTTACGTCTAATAGGTATGATTTGCGGTTTGATGGTACATACTTAAGTGCTACAGAATCTGAACTTAATCAACTGGCGGAGGATTTATCTAAAATTTTTAAAAATAAATCAAAAAAACAGTATCTCAATGATTTAATTAGATCAAAAAAACAAAAATATTTTTTATTAAAAAGAGATGCATCTTTAGTTGAAATAGAAGAACTCAAAAAAACAAATTTCTATAAAAAACCACTCAATGGTGGCTTAATCATAAAACAGTATTTAGATAGACAAAAACCTAACAACAATCTAGCATCACGTACTATTGGAGACCTTTTTAAAGACAATAATACACCTATATATGGTCTAGAATATAGCTATAATGCAGAATTGATGGGACAGGATGGTAAGCAACTTGTTCTTTATGAGCCTGGCTTGAATAGAAGTATAAATAGCCCCAATAATATAGATCCACAAGCAGGAAAAGATTTAATTACCACTATAGAACTCTCTTACCAGGATATTTTGGAGAAGGCACTATTGCGTCAATTGGAGAAGTTTGAAGCGGATTTTGGAACAGCTATTTTAATGGAGGTTTGTACGGGACAAATAAAAGCCTTAGTTAATCTCAAGAAAACTAAGGATCATAAATATGCTGAAACATATAATTTTGGTGTTGCTTATCCATTAGAACCTGGTTCCACATTTAAATTAGCATCTGTAATGGCTTATTTAGAAGATTTTAACGGATCTGTTGAAGACACTATAGATTGTAAAAACGGAATATATAAATTTCCAGGTGCTCCAATCCCAACAATTGATAGTGAAAAGTTGGGATTAGTTTCATTAAAAGAAGCTTTTTCCAAATCATCGAATATTGGCATTGGAAGATTGATTACAAAAAAATACTATAATAATCCCGAAAAATTTATAAATAGAATATATAATTTTGGTTTAGGTAATCAGTCAAAAATTGATCTTGAAAAAGTTCCTTTTCCAACAATTAAATCTTCTGGTTCCAAATCATGGTCTGGTATATCTTTGCCCTGGATGTCATATGGCTATGGAATTAGCCTTACTGCTCTAGATATATTAACATTTTACAATACAGTTGCTAATAATGGTCAAATAGTATATCCCCATTTAGGATATGCATTACGTCAAGGAAGCAAATCTTATCCTATAATACGAGATGATATGTCTTATCAAATTTGTTCAGAGTTAACTATTAAAAAAGTACATGATTTATTAAGAGATGTTGTTGTTAACGGCACGGGCAAACAATTAAATAACCTATCATTTCCTGTATCTGGCAAGACAGGAACTACAGTAAAAAATTACACAAAAGATCAACAAAAAGAGTATCAGGCCTCATTTGTGGGCTTTTTCCCATCTAATAAGCCTAATTATTCATGCATTGTAGTTGTAGATAATCCAAATATAGAAAAGGGCTATTATGGATCACAGATTGCTGTTCCTGCTTTTAGAGAAATAGCACACGAGATTTATTTACAGGAAGGTTTGAGTTGGAACGTAAGAGACTCTGTTTTCTTAGCTAAATACGAAGTCTCTATAGAGAATTTAATTGATATTCATTATGATCAGCATTTGTCCCAGAATATACAAGAAGAGTACTACCCTTCTGTAGTAGGGATGCATTTAACAGATGCAATTCAATTACTAGAAGAATGTGGCCATAATATAATTGTGAAAGGAGAATATGGTGTAGTTAAAAAGCAATATCCAAAGGCCAAAACAAAAATAAAAGAAGATTTGGCAATAACATTATTTATATGAAGAGAGTATTAAGAGATTTATTATATAATTTAAAATATGTTGATATTCTTGGCAGTACAGATCTTCGGATATCTCAACCTTGTATTAATTCAGTTAATGTTGTTGAATCTAGTTTATTTGTTGCTTTAAGAGGTGTAAATAATGATGGGCATGATTTTATTAGTCATGCTATATCCTTAGGTGCAAACTCTGTTCTTTGTGAAAGTTTGCCTAAAGATCTAGAAAAGAAAATCACTTATATTTTAGTTAATGATAGTGCAAGTGCCTTATCATTAATATCATCAAATTTTTTTAATAATCCATCCAGTAAAATTAAAGTAATTGGCATAACTGGTACCAATGGCAAAACATCCACTACTTATTATTTAGCATCTTTATTTCGGAAATTAAATTATAAAGTAGGTTTAATATCTACCATAGCATATCAAATAGATTTACTTACTTTTTCTAGTACACACACAACCCCTAACGCCATTGTGTTAAATGAATTACTAAGTAAGATGGTTCAGGCAGGTTGTGATTATTGTTTTATGGAGGTAAGCTCTCATGGTATATCTCAAAAAAGAATATCAGGATTAGATTTTGATTTAGCGGTATTTACTAATATAAGTAGGGATCATTTAGATTATCATACAACTTTTGATAATTATTTAGCTACCAAAAAGAACTTTTTTGACCATTTATCCCACCAAGCTAAATCTATAATTAATATAGATGATCCATATGGTTCATTTATGGTTCATGATTCGAAATCAAAAAAAGTTTTTTATAGTACAAAAAAACAATCACATTATAATGCTACTTTGTTGCAATCTGAAATTAGTGGTTTAGTTATTAATATAGATGGTAATGAAATTTGCACAACATTAGCAGGTGATTTTAATATATATAATCTTTTAGCTACCTATTCTGTGGCAATTGAATTGGGGCAAAACAAACTACAAGTATTAAAATTTTTAAGTGCTATTTTGCCAGTGCCAGGTAGATTTAATACAATTAAGTCTAACAATGGCATTTTTGGTATTGTCGATTATGCACACACACCAGATGCATTAATTCAAGTTATATCCTCAATATCTAATTTTAGCAATCCCACAAAAGATTTAATTATTGTTATTGGATGTGGTGGTAATCGTGATCAAGGGAAAAGGGCTGATATGGCCAAAATAGCATCTGAAAATAGCCGGATTTCTATTTTTACTTCAGATAATCCCAGGTTGGAAAATCCCGAAAATATTCTTAGCGATATGCTGCAAGGTGTTGCAGATGGGCATCAAAATAAAGTAAAAAAAATAGTTGATAGAGAGGCAGCAATATATTTTGCTGTTAAAGCAGCCACAAAAGGTTCAATCATTTTGGTGGCTGGGAAGGGCCATGAAACGTATCAAGATATAAATGGCCAAAAGATTCCATTTGATGATTATAAAATTCTTAAAAAATTTTTAAAAAAATAACTTATGCTACACTATTTATTTGACTATTTATATAATTCAGGATTCAACTTAACAATGTATAATTTATTTAATTATATATCCATACGTTCTGCACTTGCTATTCTTATGTCACTTTTTATAACCGTTTATTTTGGTAAACCAATAATTAATATGTTATCAAAAAAATTAATAAAAGATAATATTAGAGATTTAGGATTAGTAGGTCAATTAGAAAAAGCGGGAACTCCAACAATGGGGGGAGTGATTATTTTAATAGCCATATTAGTTCCAACAGTACTATTATGCCGCTTAAATAATATCTATATAATTATTATGATACTTACCACTGTTTGGATGGGTATAATAGGTTTTTGGGATGATTATATTAAAGTATTTAAAAACAATAAAAAAGGATTAGCTGGACGGTTTAAACTTATTGGACAGTTTTTCTTAGGAATAATCGTTGCGACTATCATGTACAGTCATCCAGATATTGTAATTAAAGAAAATTTAAATACGGGATTAGAAATAGATTTAATTCAAACAGAACAAGTGGATAATGAGACATTGATGTTTAGTGAAAATAAAAAATCATTAAAAACAACAATCCCTTTCCTAAAACACAATCAACTGGATTACAGTAATTTGTTTTTTAACATGGATAATAATTTATTGACGTTTTTGATTTTTTCTTTTATTATCATTTTTATAATTACCGCTGTCTCAAACTCTGCTAATTTAACTGACGGTATTGATGGTTTGGCTACTGGTTGTTCAGCAATTATTGGAGCTACTTTAGGTATATTTTGCTATGTGTCGGGTAATATGGTTTTTGCAAATTATCTCGACATTATGTATATACCTAGTATCTCAGAGTTAGTAATTTTTATGTCCTCTTTTGTCGGGGCATGTGTTGGTTTTTTGTGGTATAATTCTTATCCAGCTCAAGTTTTTATGGGGGATGTGGGAAGTTTATCTTTAGGAGGAATCATAGGTGTATTCTCTATACTAATTAGAAAAGAATTGTTAATTCCTATTTTTTGTGGTGTATTTTTTATTGAAAGTCTCTCAGTAATACTTCAGGTATCATATTTTAAGTATACAAAGAAAAAATATGGAATCGGAAAGAGAATTTTTTTGATGTCACCCCTTCATCATCACTTTCAAAAGAAGGGTCTTCATGAGAGTAAAATTGTAACACGTTTTTGGATTGTTTGTGTTTTTATCTGTTTACTAGCTTTTGTCACTTTAAAAATAAGATAAATGAGACGTGAAAAAGTAATTATAGTTGGAGGAGGGATAAGTGGCTTGGGAGCTGCTAAATTAGCAGTGCATCAGGGCTATAATACGTTTGTTTCAAATAATACTTATTTGGATCAGGAAATTAGAAATTCATTGCTTGATTTAGGCGTTATTCTTGAAGAAGGCAGTCATAATATTTCGATGTTAGATAACACCACACTTATTGTGAAAAGTCCCGGAGTGCCGACAGATATTCCATTTTTAATTGAAGCTAAAAAAAGAAGTATTCATATTATTTCAGAAATAGAATTTGCATATATGTTTACCCAATCTCATATAATTGCTATAACCGGAACGAATGGTAAGACAACTACAGCTACTTTATTATCGCATATTTTAAAATCAGCAGGCTTTAATGTTTGTTTGGCTGGTAATATGGGAAAAAGTTTTTCAGAATGTGTTTTGGAGAATCATTATTCTCACTATGTTCTTGAATTAAGTAGTTTTCAATTAGATGATATAAAAACATTCAAACCTGACATTGCTATCCTATTGAATATTAACAGGGATCATCTAGATAGATATGACCATGATATTCACAAGTATATAAATTCAAAATTAAAGATTCAGATGAATCAAACAGAGGAGGATAAATTCATATACTTCTCTCAAGATTCTCATATTGACCCCCATTTGCTAACAATAAAAGCAGAAAAGTATTCATTTGGTAAGACCAACATCCTAGCAACTAAACAAGGTGCTTGGATTCAAGACAATAAAATAATAATTAATACAATTAAAAATAATTTTACTATGACAATACATAATTTGGCTCTTCAGGGAACCCATAATATTTATAATTCAATGGCTGCTAGTATAGCTGCTAGTACACTTGGTATTAAAAATGAAATGATTAAAAAATCTTTATCTGATTTTCAAGGAGTTGAACACCGCTTGGAGTTTGTCGGGAAAGTATCAGGTGTTAAATATATTAATGATTCTAAAGCAACTAATTGTAATGCGGTATATTATGCTCTTGATAGTATTGCATCACCAATTATTTGGATTTGTGGAGGAGTAGATAAGGGTAATAACTATGATGTGTTAAAAGATTTAGTTTCAAATAAAGTTAAATCAATTATTTGTTTAGGAAATAACACAGCAAGTATTGAATCTAGTTTTAAATCTATTGTGTCAAATATATTTACAGTAAATACCATGCAAGAAGCTGTTAGGTGTTCCCATTCAAATGCAGATGTTGGAGATACAGTATTATTATCCCCTGCTTGTGCTAGTTTTGATTTATTTAAAAATTATGAAGAACGAGGTCACGTATTTAAATCTTGTGTCTTAGAAATTTAAAATTAATTTATGTTTAATTTATTTGGGGATAAAATTATTTGGTGGGTTTTAATTTTATTATTCATTGCCTCTATTTTGTTGGTTTACAGCTCTGGTGGTGGTGCCACTTTAATTACTCATATTACTCACATTATTATGGGTTTTGGTTTGATTTTTATTTTTTCTAGATTCAATTACAGATATTTCACCAACTTGTCTACTATTTTAGTTGCTATATCTTCATTAATGTTGTTCATTTTGATTATTAGTCCCTCTTATACAGGTAGTGTGTTTTCTACCATAAAAGGTCGTTGGATTAGTTTTGGCATGTTTTCTTTTCAGCCATCTGAATTAGCAAAGTATAGTTTGGTGTTATTTTTATGTAGGAATCTGGTCCTTTATAAGGACTTATTAAATAAGTTCATGTACTTATTTCTATATATTTTATTACCAACTATATTGATTTGTCTATTAATTGTACCATTTAATTTATCTACAGTAATTTTAA